>JBDTXP010000025.1:0-18305 GCA_040006135.1 Ginsengibacter sp.
AATTGTCCTCAACAAACCATTATTGAACCAACAACGGTGTATGGCATAAGTAAATATGCAGGTGAATTTTGGTGTAATTATTATTTCCATCGCTATAAAGTGGACGTGAGAAGTATGCGTTATCCTGGATTGATCAGTTACAAAAGCCAGCCGGGTGGAGGCACAACTGACTATGCTGTTGAAATATTTTACGAGGCAATAAGTGAAAAAAAGTATAAATGTTTCTTAAAAAAGGACACTTATCTACCAATGATGTACATGCCTGATGCTATTAGAGCTACAATAGAATTAATGGAGGCTCCAGCCGAAGATCTAAGTATTCGTACATCTTACAATGTCTCTGCAATGAGTTTCTCGCCGGCTGACATAGCAGCAGAAATCAAAAAACATATTCCAGATTTTTCAATTTCCTACGAGCCGGATTATCGGCAACCTATCGCTGAGAGCTGGCCCCAGAGCATTGATGACAGTGTTGCTCAAAATGATTGGGGCTGGAAACCAAAATATGATCTAGCAGCTATGACTTCCGATATGATAAAAAATTTGAAGAAATAGACATCTAGGAAATGACCTAGATAATTGTACAAATAAGCTCATGTATTTTTTGAATAAGAGTGCTATTTGCGGGCTTCCACAGTCGTTTTGGCCTTTTTTTTAAAAATACCCAATAATACCTATTGCATATATAGAAGTATTAACTGATATTTGCCCCGTAAAACAAAAGAGCATACTAACTCTATTAATTAAACAAAAACTGAAAAAATGAAAAAATTATTTTTAGCTCTCGCAGTTGTTGCATTTTCAACAATGGCTGCTCAAGCTCAGGACAACAACATGGCTGCAAAAAAGACCACATTAAGTATTGGTGTAAATGTGGGTGCACCTACTTCATCTCCATCTGTTTATTCAATTGCATATGGTGTTGATCTTCAGGCTGATTTTGCTGTAGCGCCAACTACAAGTATCACTGCAAGTGCCGGCTATGAAAATTACTCTGTAAAATCAAAGTACGGATCTGGTAGTAATGGTTTTGTTCCACTTTTGGTTGGTGCAAAATTTTACTTTGGCGATATGCATAAAATGTATGGCCATGCGCAAGTAGGGTATGCTTTTTCCACTCAAAGTGGTGGAGGCGGTTCTTTTGCATATGCCCCTAGCATTGGTTATTATTTCAGCCCTAAATTTGATGCATCATTAAAATACCTGGCCTTTAGTAAAAACAGTTATACTCTCGGCAATGTTGGTGTACGTTTAGCATATAATTTCTAAAAAACTTTAGAATATAATTATTAGAGCCTTCCATTTCGGAAGGCTCTTTTTTATTGGATTATTTCAAGGTATCAGGCTGCAAGAAAAAACACACTTAAACTAATGAATTGAATCCAGGTGGCCAGACACCTAAATACTTACATTTTATTTTAAGATTATATTATGCTCATATGCATATTTAATAAGACCGATAATATTTTTAGTCTTTGTTTTTCTAAAAATGTTTTTACGATGTGTTTCCACTGTTCGCTCACTTAAAAATAAAATCGCTGCCATTTCCCTATTACTTTTTTCTCCTTCTATCAGTTTTATGATTTCTATTTCCCTGCCGGTTAAATGTACCTCTTCAAGATTTTTTTTCCGTACATCATCTTTCATCATTTCAGTTAAAACTTCCTCGCTAAAATAAATACCGCCCGAGGCAATTTTTTTTATTGCGGTGACTAATTCCTGTTGCCCGATATTTTTTAATACATATCCCGCAATGTCCGCATCATTTATCATTTGATTTACCATATCACCCTGGCCACTCATGGAAAGTGCAAGTATTTTAATGTGGGGGAAATTTTGTTTTACAATTTTGCTGAGTTCGTCTCCACTCATTTTTGGCATTAAAACATCCGTAAGCAAAACGTCTATTTCTATTTGTTTCAAAAGCTCCAACATATGCATTGGATCGGTTGTTTCTATCAAAACATTTATTTCTTTATTGCCTCTTAATAAAGATTGGATGCCATCTAGTACAATCTGGTGATCATCTATAATTGCAAGGTTAATTTTAGTGTGTGTCATAATGCATTTTATATGTTAGTCTTAAGTCATAATTGCTGATTTAATGGAATCTGTAGTGAAACAACGCTTCCATTACCGGGTTCTGAATTAAATTCTACAAAACCATTGAGATATGCAACGCGTGCCTTTATAGTTTGAATTCCTATGCCATCTCCATCAGCCATTTTTTGAGTCAATTGTCCGTTACCATTGTCTTCGATAGCAACTGAAACTTCTTTTTCGTCTTTAATAACTGTGATGTCTATATCTGTTGCCTTAGCATGTTTAAGAACATTATTCACGCATTCCTGTATGATCCGGTAAAGTACTATTTCAATACTTGATTCAATTTTTGATTCTACTCCTTCAGTAAATATGTGCACCCTCACCAGGCGGGTATCTATTTGTTCTACAAATAAATTTAGAGCGGCAGCCAGACTGTTTTTTAATAATGCATTTGGCATCATTTGATGGGATACATTTCTTACCTCCCTGCATGACTCATCTACGAGGTTAATAATTTTATTCAGTGATTTTTTGGATTCTTCATCATCCTCATGTATGTTGTTTTCAAAAGTAGACAGATTCATTTTTGCCGCACTCATCATTTGACCAACCCCATCATGCAGATCCTGGGCAATTCTTTTTCTTTCATGCTCCTCAGCTTCCATTACAGCTTTGGTCGCCGCATGCTGTTGTTCAATTAACTGTTTTTGAAACAAAGCTTGTTGTTGCAATTTTCTTTTTCTGTAAAGAGATATTCCTAATAAAATTGAAAAAAGCAATATCGACGCAACAGTTACAATTATAAGATTCTTCCGTTTTATTTCATTGGCTTGTAATGCTATCTGGCTTTCTTTTTTTTCAGTTTGATATTTAGTGCTTAATTCCTGTATTTGTTTGGTTTTATCCAAAGTGTAAAGGCTGTCTGATATTGTAGTTTTTATTTTATAATATTTTAAAGAATTGCCATAATCTCCCGTTTTTTCTGCAATGTTTGATAGCTCTCCATAATTAGATAATTGTATTTCTTTATAATCTAATGCTTCTGCAATGTGATTACTTTTATTAAAAAAATTTTTCGCTTCAGTATATTCCTTGTTAGCGGATGAAGTCATACCCAGGTCTGCATAATTCAGTGAAAGCGCAAGGGGGTCATTTAATCTTTGCCTGATAGTAAGAGATTTTTTTAGATAATTTATGGCCTCACTATATTTTTCTTGTAGCGTATATACGCCGGCGATAAAACTCAAGGCATACGAAATGCCTACAGAATCATTCATAATTGTAGCAATAGCTAACGATGCATGATAACGCTGCAACGCTTTTGGATAATTTTTTTTATATTCATATACAACGCCTGATTCATTTAATATCATTGAAATGCCTGCAGAATCTTTTTGTGATGTAAAAATATTAAGCGCCTTATCATAATTTTCCATGGCCAAATCGAGGTCGCGGGTTTTTCTATACAATTTCGCTAACTCATTATAGGTATATGCAAGGTTCTTCAGATCATTTATATTTTTAAAAATTTGGATAGTTCTATAATAGTCAGTAGCAGCCTTGTCATAATTGCCATTAAAATAATTTGACACACCTCTTTTTTGCAGCATTGGGGCCATGAAAGCAGAATCACTTTCTTTTAAACTTAATTCAATTGCCCTGGTAGTTATTGAAACTATTTCCGGAAATGAATTGGTTGAATCAAGTTGTTTTTGGATCTTTAATTTCTCATTATTATAGGTGCGTGATCCAAATATTATTTTGTCGGCAGATTTTTCCGAAGCCTGTGCATATACGTTTTGTGCAAATAAAAAAGCAAATAGAAAATAGAAATATCTCATAGGATTTTAGCTAAAACCATTTATTTTCTTCCACTTTTATTAATTTGTAAAACATCCTGCATTGTGTAAACGCCCTTTTTACCTGAAATATATTCTGCAGCAAGAACAGCACCCAATGCGAAACCACGTCGGCTGTGTGCTGTATGTTTCAGCTCAATTTGATCAATCTTTGAATTATAAGAAATTAAATGAGTGCCCGGCACGTCATCTGTCCTTTCACTTTCTATAAATAATTCGGCTTCGTTAGTAGCAGGTTCATTTACCCATATTTTTTTTTGCGAATTATTGTTAATGATTTCTTCAGCGAGTGAGATAGCTGTCCCGCTCGGCTTATCTTTTTTTGCGGTGTGATGTATTTCTTTTATAGTGATCTCATATTCATGATGGCCCTCCATTAATTGAGCTAATCTTTTATTTATTTCAAAAAAAATATTTACGCCAATGCTAAAATTACTTGAATATAAAAATGTGCCTTCTAATTGAAAGCATTTCTCAATTACACCTGGTAATTCGTTTATCCATCCCGTAGTGCCGCTTATTACAGGGATCTGATTTTTCAGGCAAAATAAAATGTTTTCTACTGCGCCTTGAGGCGATGTAAATTCAATAGCTACGTCAATTTTTTGATCAGTTAATTTCAATAAATCCAGGGGATGTTCACGATCTGATTTATAAACAACATGGTGTCCACGTTTTACAGCTTCTATTTCTATTGCATGCCCCATCTTACCATAACCAATTATGAGGATACTTAACATAAACAGCAGTTGAAAAAATTTTAATACTCCTTAATACAATTATTCATTGAATATATGCAAAACTAAAAAGAGCTCCTACTTTATTTCTAAAAAAATTATTATTTAAAAATTAAGAACCAGCGAAATTCCTTTCGTGCCGGGTGGCATGTTAAATGCAGGTCTTATTTTAAGTGTGATATCGGGACCCACATCAAAAGCTTTCAAATGTGCGTCTACAGTGGCATCTACAACATTTAACCCCCATATTAATAAGAATGCTAATACAGAGTAATCAATATTTTGCCTGTAAGCATTTCTATAATATCTTAATGACTCTGTACTTAGTGAAGCATATTTTGGAGGTATAAGTTTATCGTTTGAGGGAATTGTATCGCTTCGGTATATTACCGCCTGCCGTAAATCTTTATATGTTTGTAAATTAAAAAAAAATACACCGGCACTTACGCCCAAAGCACCATACACTATTGGAATTTTCCAATATTTTTTATTGTAAGCTTGCCCCCATCCGGGTATAATGGCGGAACGCAAAGTAGCAACATGGGGATCAAATCTTTTCCTAACTGCGGTATCCAGAGCCAATACATTTTTCCCTGAAGTATCTTTTTTTAAACCATTGAGAATTAAAGTATCCGGATTTTGCTGGGCGCTAATGCTTGATGCCAAAAGCAAAAAAGCGATTAGAAGTATGGCTGTTTGGGAAATTTTCAAATTATCTCCATGCTGTTCTGCTTTTGCACGGTGGGAACATTGCCCACTGCAGACGGCACCAGCAGTATGTAATTTTTTTAAAAGCATTATTAATCTACCGGCACTTGCATTTTTTCCAAAAGCGAACTCAATTCGTCGACGGAATAATATTCAATAAGGATAGCGCCCGCACCTTTTTTATTATTCGTCAGCTTTACTTTTGTACTAAAGTGAGATGCTAAATTATCTTCTATTTTTTTTAATGCGCTGCTTAGGTTCTTTTTTGTAGTATTATTAACTTCACTTTTCGGCACATATAATTTTCTTACGAGTTCCTCTGTTTGCCGGACTGACAATTGTTTGCTTTTGATTTCATTAAAAATAAAAAGTTGTTTATCAACATGGTCTACGTTAATCAAAGCCCTGGCATGGCCCATACTGATAACTTCATTGCGCACTGCTGCCTGTATATCGGGAGGTAATTTTAGCAGTCGTACATAATTAGTCACCGTGCTTCTTTCTTTTCCCATCCTTTCTGCTAACTGCTCCGGTCCATAATCCAATTCTTCCATTAATTGACGGTAGCTTAACGCGATCTCAATTGCATTAAGATCTTCCCTTTGCAAATTTTCCAATAATGCCAATTCCAAAAGCTTAGAATTTTTTGCTTCTCTAACATATACAGGAATATCAGTGAGACCTGCGATTTTTGCAGCGCGAAACCTTCTTTCCCCTGCAATAATCCGATACTTTCCTGTTTCCATTTTAGTAACAGTGATAGGCTGAATGATATCATGTAATTTGACAGATGCAGCCAATTCACTCAATGCATTTTCATCAAAATCACGACGGGGTTGATCTGGGTTAGGTTCTATCAAATTTAGGGGTACCCGTGAAGCAGGCGAAGGATTTTTATCTCTGGAGTCCAGTAAATTTTTTTCTGTGTGGGTTAGGTCACTATCAATATTTTGTAATAGTGAACGTATTCCTTTTCCTAAAGCATCCTTCGCTTTTGATGGCACAATTTTTTTTGATTCTTCTGAAGAGTTTCTGTTCATTTTCATTTAATAGACACGAGTTATAAAATACGATTGATCACATTTTTTTCTTATTGAGATAAAGTATTATGGATGGTCCATTACTTTATCCATTTGTGATATACGGGTCTTGTTATTTCTCTGAAGTACTTCTTTCGCAAGATTCAGATAGTTGATTGCACCTTTGCTGTCTGCGTCATACAATATCGCAGGTTTGCCTACACTAGGGGCTTCGCTCAACTTGGTATTTCTATGAATAATACTTGAAAATACAAGGTCTTCAAAATGATGCCGAACTTCGTTTACAACCTGGTTGCATAAACGCAATCGCCCATCATACATTGTCATTAATAATCCCTCTATCTGCAAGTTAGTATTTAGCCGGCTCTGCACGATCTTGATTGTATTTAATAATTTCCCTAATCCTTCAAGTGCAAAAAATTCCGCTTGTACAGGTACTACCACGCTATCTGCCGCTACAAGAGCATTTACAGTAATTAAACCAAGGGAAGGGCTACAATCAATAATGATAAAATCATATTGATCTTTCAAAGGGTCCAGTATTTTTTTTAGTACAGATTCTCTGTCAGGATAATTAATCATCTCTATCTCTGCACCTACTAGATCTATGTGTGAAGGAATGAGATCGAGAAAGGGAATTTCTGTTTTCAAAATAACATCTTTTGCCTCAACATCATTAACCATGCAATCATAAACACCCGTAGTCACATTGTGCAAGTCAAAACCTACCCCGGTTGTAGTGTTAGCCTGTGGGTCCGCGTCTACCAGCAGCGTTTTATATTCCAATACAGCAAGACTTGCCGCAAGGTTTATAGCTGTCGTAGTTTTTCCTACACCACCTTTCTGATTAGCAATTCCAATTATTTTACCCATACATTATTTTGGCCCGTTAATTATTTTTAGATCCTGAAATTTAAAGGCACTTTTAGAAAATATTTTATGCTGTGTGCTAAAATACGTTAATTGGCCATTACTTACATAGATGTGCAAAGTTAAATCAAACTGGTTGCTTAAGGTGAAAACTGTCTTCATAAAAGCTCAAAAGTGGATAGTTGGTTAAAAAGAAGAAATAGTAGCTGAATATTAGATTTAGTTGCAGGAAAAAATTTTAAGTTTATAATTGTTTATCTTATGTCAAATCTTGAACCTACCGCTTTCTCACCTCCCATAATTACCTTTGTTCATTGTAAAGGAGTTAATTAGAAAAGAATGTATTTGATAATAAGTGGTACTAACCGGGATGGTAGCCACACAGAAAAAGTTGCTCAAGAGTATCAGCGGTTACTCAATGAACGAAACATAGAGGCTAAATTGTTTTCATTAATGTCATTTGACCCTTTAATACGTGATGCAGCATTTATTAAGATAGAGAAAGAGATTTTGCAACCCGCTGATAAAATTATTTTTATTACGCCGGAATATAATGGATCCTACCCGGGTGTTCTCAAATCCCTGATTGATAATTCTGATATCCGGAATACCTGGTATTTTAAAAAAGCTTTATTAACCGGTGTCTCTTCAGGCAGGGCTGGTAATTTACGCGGAATGGATCATCTTTCAGATGTGCTTCATTATTTAAAAATGAATGTCCATTTTAACAAGCTTCCTATTTCCTCGGTAAATAAAATAATGGATGAAATTGGGAAACTTGATGCAGGTACCGTAAAGGCAATCAATCAACAACTGGATGAATTTATTTTATTTTAAAATTTAAGCCGCATGCGGACGCCATTAGGGGCTTTTATTATCGTTGCTATTATGCTTTTGCTGGATTGGTATGTTTTTATGGCATTGAAAACCGTTAGCAATGGTGCTTCCCAAAAAACACGCGGGATTATATTTGCTATTTACGGTACAATTTCTTTATTAGCGATTGCAGGATTTTTGATTTTTATTTTTACCGGCCCGGAATTTTTACCCAAAAAAGTAAGAACTTATCTTTTTGCTACCGCTATAGGTTTGTTGCTGGCGCAATTTTTAGCAGCTATATTTTTTCTTGTTGATGATTTGAGAAGATTATTGCAATGGGGAGCTAGCAAGCTTTTTTTTAGTAATACAGAAGGCGCTCAAATGAATGAAGACGGAATTAGCCGATCTGTATTTTTAAGTTGGCTAGGACTGGCAGCGGGAGGTACTTTATTTACCAGCCTTATTTATGGATTTAGCAATAAATATAATTACCAGGTAAAGCGAGTTAAATTATCGTTTCCCAACTTGCCTGCAGGATTTAACGGACTTCGCATTGTTCATTTTAGTGATGTGCATTCCGGAAGTTTTACTAACAAGCAAGCAGTTGCACGAGGAGTTGAAAAAATAATAAAGGAGAATGCTGATCTAATCATTTTCAGTGGAGATTTGGTAAATGACCGTGCGACTGAAATGAAGGATTACATGGATCTTTTTAGTGAAGTAAAAGCACCTCTGGGTGTGTATTCCACCTTTGGCAATCATGATTATGGTGATTATGTTTCATGGCCTATTAATGGGGTTACTAAAGCACAGAATTTAAAAGATCTTGCTAAAGTGCATGCTGATTTAGGCTGGCATTTATTAATGAATGAACATGTTGTTCTTGAGCGGGGTGGTGACGAAGTCGCATTATTAGGAATTGAAAACTGGAGTGCAAAAGCCCGATTCCCAAAATATGGAAGGATAGATAAAGCATATGCCGGTTCAGAAAATTATCCTTTTAAAATTCTCATAAGCCACGATCCCAGCCAGTGGGATGCACAGGTTCGCCCACAATATCCTGATGTGGATCTTACTTTAAGTGGTCATACTCACGGAATGCAATTTGGTATTGAGATACCTGGATTTAAGTGGAGCCCTGTACAATATGTGTACAAGGAATGGGATGGGCTCTATGAAGAAGGTAACCAAAAACTCTATGTAAATCCTGGTTATGGATTCATAGGTTACCCCGGAAGAGTGGGCATACTACCTGAAATAACAGTCATAGAATTAGTGAAAGCGTAGAGAAAATTAAAGCTGTCACTAAAATTTATTCTTCCACATCATACTTTCTACCGGCCTATCAGGCTGATTGCTGTATTTAGCATTTTTCTTCTTATCATAAGCAACTAATACCTCACCTTCCAGCGGGAAATATATGAGTTGCCCGATGGGCATTCCTGCATAAATACGTACCGGGATTTTACAGGATATTTCTAAAGTCCAGTGACCGCAAAAGCCAATATCACCTTTGCCTGCAGTCGCGTGTATATCAATGCCCAGGCGGCCTGTGGAAGATTTCCCTTCGAGAAAAGGAACATGAGCATGTGTTTCGGTATACTCCATTGTTACTCCTAAATACAATTGATCGGGGTATAGCACATAACCTTCAGGCGGAATGGAAAAGTGCTCAATTTCATTATGTTTTTTTGCATCAAGAATAGCGTCTTTATATTTGGCTAAACCACTTCCTAAGTGTACATCATAACTGTTGCTGCCTAATTTTTGCCGATCGTAAGGTTTGATGATGATGGTTTTCTTTTCTATTTCTTCCAAAATTCTCTTGTCTGATAATATCATTTAAGGGACTATTTTTATGCCTGCAAATTGACGGATTATTTTTTATTTATGCCCTTATTTTTTCAACATAGTATTAACGATTATTCCAAACTCGCTGTTTGGCAAATAACAGAAACCGAAGATTTTTTTTTTCGGGAAGCATCGGTTATGCCGTTAATAAACAATGATCATAAGCGGCTTCAGCATTTGGCGGGTCGGTATTTATTAAAAATAATCGAACCTTCATTTCCCATAAATAAAATAGAAATTTTACAAAGTAAAAAACCGCACTTACCTGGTAAAGAATTTCATTTCTCAATTTCACATTGCAGGGATTTTGTAGCTGTAATCATTTCGACACAACTTGCAGGCATCGACATTGAACTAATAGACGAGAAAGTGAATAGGATAAAAAATAAATTTGTATCAGGTGATGAAATGCAACTTATAAATGGATTGAATGATGCTGATCATTTAAAGTTACTTACACTTTTCTGGAGTTGTAAGGAAGCCATGTTTAAATGGTATGGGAAGGGAAGAGTTGACTTTAAAAAAAATCTCCGCATCAAAAATTTCCATTTACAAAATGGGAAAGGTCATGTGCAGGCAATTTTTAAAAAGGAAAATGAAATTTTGCTGAAAATTGATTTCTGTTTCTTAAATGATTTGTGTGTGAGCTGGTTGTTGCAAGAATAATTAACGCCAATTCTAATTTTACTCCATTTCAGTTTTTGTCTTAGCTAGCCTTAATCTTCAGCAGGATTATTTTGCTTCCACGAAAGTAAACATCCACTTCACCGGATTTTGCCAATCTGTACTTTTAAAACTGGCAACAGGTGCTTTTATTAAAATAGTATTCCATCCTTTATTTAAATAAATCTTTGTGGGATCACGATATTCATATCCTTCGTCTGACAAGGGGATTTCTGAATCACCTTTAATACCAGCGTGTTGCCAGCGGGGAGGATCTATTAATTTACCATTTACCCATACGGCACTATTTTTCTCATCCCATTTGCCTTCGGGTGGCGAGTTTGTTGCAGTAGATCTTGAAAGATTATTAAAGCCGATCCAGAAATTATATTCTCCATCTTCATCGCGCCATATTTTACGTGTTGCATACCAGGTAGTATTTTCTTTTGGGTTTTTCAGATGGCCACTGATCATTGGATACCAGAAATGCCTTAACCAAATAGTAGCACCATAAACCAATTGGTTATTTTTTAATTGAGCCGTATCAAAGTAAGTTTTTGATTCTGGTGTAAAAATTGTTTCGGTAATTCCCTTGTTTTCGAACGGCCCTATTAATTTCCATTCTATATCGCTTTGTTTGAAATAAGGAAAAGGTTTATCAACGAAATATTCTTTTTTATGATCAAGCAACCGTTGCTCAAAGGATACAAATGCCTGGTAACGCGCAGTTGCAGGCTTATCAAAATCTGATAGATAATTTCCCCATCCACCGCCCTGCCAGCACCTTTCAGCAAAAGTGATCATTGCAGGATACACTGCATTCATTGTTAATAAATCTTCCTCCTTGCTTATTCTTCTATCAGGCCAGTTACACAGCGTAGCTCCTATTTTATTTGTATCACCAACGTTTGTATCATCAATCCTGTGATTGAATATTGTAACTACGCCATCAAACGGATCAAAATGATTTAAGTATAAATGCCTTGAATCAATGGCAGGAAAATCCGGTTTTGGTTTCGTATTTCCATTCCACATTTGCAATAATGTTCCATTGGGTACATTGCCACCGGGATCCCATGCAATTACTGTTTTCCCTTTTGATTTAAGAAAATTTATCATTGAGGGAAGGAAATTTTTATTGGTAATATTTACTTCATCTCCTCCAATATGTATGTATGGGATATCCAGTTCATCGCACAGTTCACTCAAAATATTTTTGCAAATACGCATTCCTTCCTCACTTTGCATATCTACACCCATTGCTCTTTTAAAAGCAGCGCTGTGGCCAGGCATATCTATTTCAGGAACTAATGTGATATGTCTTTTTTTGCAATAAAAAATTAAATCTTTTATTTCTTCCAGCGAATAATATTCTCCGGGGTTGCGCAACATATTTTCCGGGCTTGTGAGCCGGGGATATATTTTACTTTGAATTCTCCAGGCTATATCTTCAGTAAGATGTAAATGAAAAATATTTAATTTATAGGCAGCCATCACATCAATCTGTTGTTTCAATTGATGGATGGATTGGAAATTCCTTCCCACGTCCACCATATACCCACGCCAGGAAAATGCAGGCCAGTCGGTGATTTCGCAAGTATTTATTATGCTGCCATCACGCATTAACTGATCCAAAGTTTGAATGGCGTTAAAAATCCCATGTGCATCATTTGCAATAAGCGATATTTTATTTTCACTCACTTTTACCTGGTAAGCTTCTTTAGAATTTAAAGGGGAATTTAATTTTTCTAACCTTAATTCTATCTCATTACTTTCCTCATCGGAATGATTTTTAATTTTTACAATCAGCCCTTTTGCTTCCAATTTTTGCTGCAACAATACGGCTTCATTTTGCAGTGATTTTTCTTTTACTAAAATAGTTTTGCATGCGTAAAGTGGAAAAGTTCCCCGGCTCCATTTCAAATCCTGGGGTTGAGGAATAAGTGATGGCATCTCCTGTAGTCCATACAACGATGAATAAATGAGGTGTTTCCAAAGAAAATATCCTTCACCTTTTAAATGAAGGCCGTCATTGGTAAAGGCTGCATTTAATTTTCCGTTTTTATCACAAAAGGATGGGTATAGGTCAATAAATTCAAAGTGGTATTTATGTGCGTTTATCTTCAACGAATCATTAATTTGTTTTACCTGCATTCCTTTATTGGTATGGGTTTTAAATTTACCAAATGCATCATTTACGGGTAAAATACTTTGAATATATAATTGAGTAGAAATATTACTTTGATGGATGTAACCCGCGATGAATAAAATATTTTTAATTATGCTGTCCGGTGATACATTCATTGCAAGATCATTTACTCCTATCATCAAAAACACCTTTGCCGGCTTCCTTTTGACTATTTCATCCAGGCGGTTAATAATACCTACAGTATTATCTCCACTGATACCACGATTTTTAACTTTTAAATCATTAAATATTTCACTCCATTCGCCACCATCCGTAATGCTGTTGCCCAAGAAAATAATATCATCTTTCGTACCTGGTAAGAGATTGAAAAGCGTTACCCGTTGGTGATAGTAAGTGGAAAAGAGGCTGTCAGGATAATGCGGCAGTAATAATTGCGCCTGCAAGTTGGTGGCACTAAATACCAAAGTGCCTAAAAGAAATAAATAAAATTGCTTCAGCTTTTGTGTGATCATTTTTTAGAAAGATTTTTGAGAAACAATATAGCCCGTAGGCCTTACAACAGTTATTATCCCTGTACCATTATATAGATCATCTACTTCAAAATCCAGACGGTGGCCTGGTTTCAGATCGGGTATTGTGTAAGCTTTTGTCGCATCGTAATTATCAGTTTTATTTGAAACGTAAAGTTTGTAGCCTTTAACAGTATGTTGTGGTAATCCTATGCTGCCAAATAACAACACATTCAGCTTCCCCTTTTTCCAGTTACGTACATTTTGCACTTCAATAGGCGATGACAATTCCCGCAATACTTTCATGGATGGTTTAGGATTACCATACATGTCATAAATACCATGTATTCTCCTTCTGAATTTGGTAGTGTCATAAGTGCCGGGGTAATGCGTGCGGTAGTCTGTAAGGTCAAAATAAATTGCACCTTCCACATAGGATTTGCTTTCATAAATACTCATATGATAAATCAGGTCTTCTAATCTTCTTTCATCACCTCCTTTAAAATTGGGTTCGCACAAACCAAATTCAGAAATAAAAAATGGTTTATCAGGATAGGACATGTGCACGCTGTCCAGGTAATTATTAATTTTCCCAACAGGTATATCCCACCAGCTTCCCCCATATTCATTCATCATCAGGTAATCCCCATCACTGGCGGCATCCGGCACAAATTGTGGATTATTATAAAAACTTGTAGTGAGGGTATTACTCACATATGCCACCATTCTTGTAGTATCCAGATCACGCGCTTTTTGTATAAGGTCCGCAATCATTTTTTTCATATCTGCATCGCGCCCTCGTAATTCATTACCTACACCCCACGCAAAAATACTGGGGTGGTTATAGTAGTTGCTCACCATTCTTTCCAATTGCTTCATAGATATGGAGCGAATAGTGTCATTGGCCGGCGTTTCAGGTCCCCAAAGCGGAACTTCCTGTTGTACTAAAATTCCATTACGATCGCAAAAATCATAAAACAAATCATCCTGTTGAAAGTGTTGCCTGCTGAATATGCAATTTACTTTTTTCATTAATTTCCCCATCGCAATGATCACCGAATCAGGTTCTGCAAATCCATAATCTGGGTTGGAGCCGGCAGTCCATTCCACACCCATGAGTTTTATATTTTCTCCATTTAAAAATACTTTGCCATTTTTCATCTCAATTTTTCGGAAACCTACGTTAGTTGAAATATCATCTGTGGCTTTATTGCGCTTACTAACGGTTACCGCAACATGATAAAGATTTGGAAAATCAAAATGCCATGGATTAACTTTTGGTAGATTTATTTCAAACACCGCTTCTCCATTTATCCACTTTGGTGAAAGCGCAGATGAGTAAACAATATTTTTAGAAGGTTGATTTTCCTCAGCGATGTGAATGTGGAACTGTAGATTTTTTTCCGGCGGATTAAGAAAGCCCAACTTTATTTTTATACGGCCTGAACTATCTTTAATATTAAGCAAGGGTTCTACATGGAGATAAGAGGCAGATGGCTTTCCACTTATAATTAGCGAGGCTTTTCGAATGATGCCTCCATCATTTGGCCAGTCGAAGGAGCTGCCAAATGGGACTTTATTTTTTCCATAATCATTGTTGCATGCTACCGTAATAATATTTTCATGACCATAATTAAGAGCAGTTGTTAGATTAATAAAAAATTTGCTGTATCCATCACCAATATTTTCGTATATCTTTTTTCCATTAAGATAAATGATTGATGTATGGTTAATGGCTCCAAACTGGAGCAATATATTTTTATGCTTCCAACCCGACGGCACATTTATTTTCTTTTGATACCAACCCCAGCCGTAATGGTTTTGATTTTCAGCCTCTATATTCCATGTATGGGGAAGTTGTACACTACGACTATTCTTTGGCAGCTCCTTGTACCATAAGTTTTTAAAGCCTTCGGCTTTTTTATCAATTGTAAACTGCCAGTTACTGTTTAGCGCAATTGTATCTCTTTGGGAAAAGGCAGCTATGTAAATTAGACATGCAATTATGGTAAGAATAAACTTCATAATTAATTTTATTTATTTTTTTAATAACCTGAACACATTTGTTTCATGGCTTTGAATAATGCCGTTCCAATTTTTTTGATTATTCTTTACTATATGCTGCCATACATCTCCGTTTATTTGTGGCCTTGCAAACCGATATTGTTCAGTTTTTGTTTGTAATTAAAAATCTTTAATAATAATATCGTTTGAATAGGTAGTCAAAATTTATTAATTGATCAAATGCTCTTTTGTTTCAATGGGCAATACATTTTTTTGAAGAAAATCAAAAATTATTACCTTATTATTTCCTTTCTTTAGCCATGATGCCGGGCAATACAATCTTTGCTGTGGGCCTATGTTCCAATACCTGCCAAGGTTATGACCATTTACATAGATTACACCTTTGAAATAGTTACTCAGATCAAAGTAAGTATCACCTGTTTCAGTTAATTGAAAATTACCCTCAAAAAAATTGCATTCTTTTTCATTATTTTCTTCCCGATGTTTCAGGTTTTTAGTCGCAATAAATTTTTCATCCATAGGAAATAAATAGGTTTCCCAGTTCATTAATGTCATACCATTTAATGTTACCCTGTCTGTAATACCTTTTCGATCAAT
The DNA here is from genome assembly GCA_040006135.1 of Ginsengibacter sp. GTDB lineage: Bacteria > Bacteroidota > Bacteroidia > Chitinophagales > Chitinophagaceae > Ginsengibacter. Next base: position 15,874 of record JBDTXP010000025.1, read on the forward strand.
CATAAACTGAGCAAAGTTGATGTGCCCCATTCCTTCTACCAGGATTTCAAGTTCAGGATCCTGAATACTAGTTTTTGGTAAAATTACTTCCCATTTTCCGCCATCTCTGTAAACTGTATCAATAAATTTTCCATTTAGAAAAACCAAAGCATAATCATGAGGTTCCCATATTTTTAGTAAACCACTTTTATGACCGATTAATTTTGTTTTGTACAAAATTAATCCCTGGTTCTGATCGTACATTTCTATCGGTATCGGCTGCGGAGAGTAATGAACAGGCACGTTATAATCAAAGAGATTAAATGTTTTCTTCATTGCAATGGAAGGAATGTTAATCGTTTTGATAGGAGCCGGAATTTCCGGAATTTTATAATCAACATATTTCCCTATTAAATCCCTCAACATAAAATATTTTGCAGTAGGCTCACCCTGTTCGTTAATTGGCGCATCGTAATCATAGCTGGTAATATCGGGTTGATAAGCAGTAGGAGAAAATGCGTTAGCCCCAGCGGTATATCCAAAATTTGTTCCTCCGTGTATGACATAAAAGTTGAAAGATTTTTTATTTTTTGTAAGAAAGATGATTTCTTTTTTCAATGCATTCGTATCCGGTCTTTGCCATTTTTCACCCCAATGGGTTAACCATCCCGGGTACGTTTCGCTGCTGAATGCAGGTACATTCGGATTACGTTGTGTGGCTTTTGCAAAGTCAGCGGAATCACTTCCACTATCAAGACCAATTGCGGCTCCGTTAATATTTCCTGCTTCCAACATGTATGTGGTTGCTCCATCAGAAGTATAAAAAGGAACCTTTATCCCATTTTTTTTCCAGGTATTTCTGAGTGCTTCCAAATAATTTTTATCATTGCCATAGCTTCCATATTCATTTTCTATCTGAACCATTAATATAGGTCCGCCATTTATACATTGTAGTGGCACCACTTCTTTTGAAAGCCTGTTAATATATCTTGTCACAGCAGCCATATATCTTGAATCCATGCATCGTATTTTGATATCCGGTATCTTAAGCAGATAGGGAGGAAGGCCACCAAAATCCCATTCCGCACAAACATAAGGACCTGGTCGTAGCAATACCCACATTCCTTCCTCCTGGCAAATGCGGATGAATTGGTTTATATTTTTATTGCCATTTTTGAAATCAAATATACCGGGAGCTGTTTCCTGGTAATTCCAGAATACATAAGCAGCAATGGTGTTGCAACCCATCGCTTTTACCATCTTAATACGATGCCGCCAATATTCCCGCGGAATACGGGCCGGGTGGATTTCTCCACTAATGATCTGGAAAGGTTTTCCATCTAATAGGAATTCGGTTTTTCCTAAAGTAAAGGAATGATTCGTTTGCGCAGAAACTACAAGGAAATTAGCCAGCATTAAAATAAATAGAAGAGTGGTTTTCATAAGAAAAAATTTTAAAAATTTATGTTCATTGATCCTCCGGTTCATTTTTATATATTTAAACTTAAGGTTTTAAATATTCTGTCCATAACATCCGACTGTTTTTTCAAATGAGTTATTCAATACAACAAATTTATTTTAGATTTCGAGATATTCATTCAATAGTTGGCTGCAATACCATTCTTGTCTTGGTAAATGAAAAGGGCCTTTAAATAAATTTCCTTTTGCTGATTGTGCAATGGTTCCATCACGATGCAGATAGCCAAACCATTCGCCATTTATTTTATCATGAAAGTTATTATAAGAATAATCGTGCACCTGCTTATGCATCCTGGCATATTTTTCTTCACCAGTAATTGTAAAGGCCAGCAATGTCGCGATGATTGCTTCATTATGCGGCCACCAGAATTTCATGTCCTGCCAATATTCCTGAACAGGTTTATTATAAACATCACGGAAATATAATATGCCACCATACTCTTTGTCCCAACCTCTTTCCCACATATAATCTAGCATTTTGCATCCTAAATTTATTAAGTGTTTATCATTGTTCCTGTATTTTGCTTCGTGTAATATAAACCATGCTCCTTCTATTGCATGCCCAGGATTTAGTGTACGTCCATCAATATGATCAATGATGCTACCATCCGGCGCTACTTGTTCCATCACACATTTAATGTCATCCTTTATAAAATTTATTTCAATTTCGGATATCCACCTGGATATCCATTCATCGCACCTATCATCACCAATAGTTTCTCTCAGTTGTTGTGCAGTGTTCATCATTATCATTGGCACTCCTATTCCAATCGTAGGCCTGCTACCTGTAAATTTTGGTTGAAGTAATCCAGGCATGGTAGCATATTCTATGCATTTACTAAACACCTCTCTCGCTTTATTTGCAGCCTCTTTATCACCACTTGCTTTGGCATAAGCTGCCGCGGCAATTACATAAAAAGTTTCAGAAAAAAAATACCTTCTTTTACGGATTGGCGTTCCATTTCGCATTACAT
>JBDTXP010000026.1:0-17928 GCA_040006135.1 Ginsengibacter sp.
TCTACGCCTTCACCTGGGCCAGGTTCTCTTCCACAATCATTACGCTATTACTGCTGCCAATTAAATTAGCGCCGGCATTAATGAGTTCTTTTGCAAATGAATAAGATTTTATACCACCACTAGCTTCAATAAATACTGCGTCTGAAAGATGGGTTCTTATTAATTGAACATCATGAATAGATGCTCCTTTTGAAGCTACACCTGTAGAAGTTTTAATATAGTCCACACCTGCTGCACCATAAATATCGCAGCATTTTACAATTTCTTCATCTTCCAGGATGCCACTTTCTATAATAACTTTTAAAACCTTATTCTTACTTTTTATAATAGGTAAAATGGTATTGATCTCATTGGCAATAAAATTCCAATCACCATTTCTTATAGCTGAAACATTTACAACCATTTCCAATTCATCTGCGCCATCTACAATTGCCAAAACAATTTCTGCAACTTTTGATTCTATAGCACTATAACCGAATGGAAAACCGATCACCGTGGATATCTTACATCCGGAAAAAGCAATAAGCTCCCTGGTTTTCTTTACAAAAAGTGGTGGAACACAGATACTTGCGTAACCCTGATCTACTGTGGTCTTACAAGCTTCTTCAATTTGAGATAATAAACAATCCTGGTTTAAAACCGTGTGGTTTAGATAACGGGCAATTTTCATAGTTAGATTTGTTTTTTTAAAAACGGCGAAAGTACCTTAAAAATTATTTCAAGACACAATTTTAATATCCACCTTTTGTGCCCCCAATATTTTCTATAGGATGCCATGTCGTTTTTATTTCCTGGAAATCCATGATAAAGTAAGGTGATTGACCATCATCTGATAACCAGTTTTTATTGTCGTAAAACGCTGTTCTTTTCATATTCAAAGAAGCCTTTTCCTGGATTAGTTTTTTATCCTCATCATTTTTCTCACAATAGGCAATTGCATTTACATCCATGTGATCAGCGAAATAGGGCAATAATTCTTTTACCTTACCTGTGATAATATTTACTACACCGCCGGGCAAATCAGAAGAATTAAGCACTTCAGCAAACGTAACTGCACAAAGTGGTTTAGAAAAAGAAGGAAGTACAATACAAGTATCTCCACCTGCAATTACCGGTGCTATAACAGAAACCATCCCGATCAGGGAAGAGTTTTGTGGGGCAATAAGAGATACAACTCCAGTAGGCTCAGGTGTGGAAAAATTAAAATGTGAAGAAGCAACAGGATTTACTGAACTGAATATTTGTTGAAATTTATCGCACCAACCGGCATAATAAATAAGACGATCAATTGCAAGGTTCACTTCATTTTCAGCCTGCTCTTCTGAACTGCCTTGCTTTTTTAATTCCTCTACAAACTGCGCTTTTCTTCCTTCAAGCATTTCTGCAATACGGTATAGGATCTGACTGCGGTTAAAGGCAGTCCTGGAGCCCCAATCTCCAAAAGCATTTCGTGCAGCTACTACCGCTTCGCGAAAATCTTTTCTTGATCCGAGACAAATATTAGCCAGCTTGTCCCCTTTCTGATTTTCTGCCATATAATACCTTCCAGATTCAGTACGCGGAAATTTTCCGCCGATATAAAGTTTGTAGGTTTTTAAAACTTCCAGTCTTTTATTTTGTTTTTTTTCCAATCCGTTGGCAGATGATATTTGCTTATCTTTTTTAACCAAAATATTTTCCATAATTTTTTATTTTTTAAAAACCGGCAATTGTGCATTTCGTAATTACCAAATCACTATGATCTATTCTTCAAATTTTTCTAATGAAACATATGGTGCCAAACCATGTAAGCCGCCTTCACGGCCATAGCCGCTTTCTTTATAGCCGCCAAATGGGGAAGTAGGATCAAATTTATTAAATGTGTTTGCCCAAACCACGCCAGACCTCAATTTGGTTGTAAGGTTAAATATCTTAGAACCCTTATCTGTCCATACACCTGATGATAAACCGTAAGGAGAATTATTTGCTTTTTCAATCACTTCATCATCAGTCCTGAAAGTTTGAACAGTAAGCACCGGACCAAATATTTCTTCCTGTGTTATCCTGCTTGATTGTGCAACATTAGTAAATACAGTGGGCGGAATAAACAATCCTTTCTTCGGCAAGCGACAGCTACTCTGAAACATATCCGCTCCTTCATTTAAACCTATTTTTATATATTTCAGAATCTGATCATATTGTTGCTTTGAGTTGATAGCACCAATGTCTGTGTTCTTATCCATCGGGTCTCCTACAATCAATGTTTCCAGGCGATCTTTTAATTTTCTCATCACTTCTTTCATCACAGACTCTTGTACATACAAGCGTGAACCAGCACAGCATACATGTCCCTGGTTAAAGAATATACCATTCACTACTCCTTCAACGGCCTGGTCAAGTGGAGCATCATCAAAAATTATATTAGCTGCTTTGCCGCCTAATTCCAATGTTGCTCTTTTACCTGAACCTGCGATTGCGCGTTGAATGATCTTGCCCACATCTGTAGAGCCCGTGAATGCAATTTTATTTACATCAGGATGATTTACCATAGCTGCTCCTGTAGCGCCTGCGCCGGTAATAATATTTACAACTCCCGGAGGAAGATCTGCTTCCTGGATGATCTTAGCTAGTAGCAAAGCTGTAAGTGGCGTGGTTTCCGCAGGTTTCAAAACAACTGTATTGCCTGTTGCCAATGCAGGCGCAATTTTCCATGATGCCATCAGCAAAGGAAAATTCCATGGGATAATTTGTGCAGCCACACCAAGTGGTTGCGGTTTCCTGTCAGGAAATGCATATAATAATTTATCTGCCCAACCTGCATAATAAAAGAAATGATTTGCTGCAGTAGGCACATCAAAATCACGGCTTTCGCGAATTGGTTTGCCACCATCAAGTGTTTCTACAACAGCTAACTCACGCGCTCTTTCCTGCACCATGCGCGCAATTCGATAAATATACTTTCCTCTCTCCTTTCCTGGCATTTTTTTCCAATACTTATTATAGGCATTGCGTGCCGCTTTCACCGCTTTGTCAACATCAGCCGCGTTAGCATCCGCTACTTCAGAAAGTTTTTCATCCGTTGCCGGATTGGTTGTAGCAAAATATTTTTTACTTAATGGTGGAGTAAATTTGCCATCAATAAATAAATCGTATCGTGGCTCAATTTTAGCAGATGAACGGCTTTCCGGAGCCGGAGCGAATTCGCGTGAACTGTCGAATTTTAATTTGAGGGTGTTGGTGCGTTTGGGCATAGTTATAAAAAAGTTTAAAAAAGGTTGAAAGGTTTTAAAAAAGGTTGAAGAAGTTTAAAAATAATTATGTGATAACTTTTTTACTTTTCTCACCTTTTAAACCTGATTCTTTCAAATAAATAATTAAATTTTGTAAAAGACTACTTATTCTTTTTGCATGCACGGTTAATGATTCAAATTCTTTATCAGTAAGATAGTTCCTATCAATTGCTCTATAAAGCTGAGACCTTAGTTCACCACATGAGGCTTTTGCAATATATAAAAATTGAATAAATTCTTTATTTCCCCTCCTTTCAAAACCTTCTGCAATATTATCCATAATTGAACCCGCTGAACCTTCAATTTGACCAATCAATCTATAATTTTTTTTGAACCTATCGCTATCAATTAGTTTTCCGATTTCTAAATTTAATTTTCTTGCCTCCTGCCAGGAAATTATTTCTTCAAATCTGGAAATTGTGGCCATGATGAAATTCTTCAAAATAAATTTATAGTATAATTGAATACCTAATCAACCAACTTCTATAACCTCTGGAACCTCTTCAAATACTTCAACCTCTTCAACCTCTTCAACCTTTTCAACCCTTTCAACCTCTTGAACCTCTTCAACCTCCACTAATCTATCGCGAAATAATCCTTCCCCTGGTACACACCTGTTTTCTCTTTCATCAATTGCATTAGCACATCATTTGCCAGGCTGCTGGCACCAAACCGAAACCAGTGATTATTCATCCATTCTTCTCCCAATATTTCATTTACCATAACGAGGTAATGTAGTGCCAGCTTTGATTTGGAAATTCCTCCAGCGGGTTTCATGCCAATCATTTTTCCCGTTTTATAATAAAAATCGCGGATCGCTTCGAGCATCACCAGCGTAACAGGCAATGTCGCAGCAGGAACAATTTTACCAGTAGAAGTTTTTATAAAATCGGCCCCGGCATACATCGCGATATCACTCGCACGACGCACTTTATCAAAGGTTACTAACTCGCCTGTTTCTAGAATAACTTTTAACCTCGCCTCGCCGCAAGCTTCTTTTACCTGTGCAATTTCATCAAAAACAAAATTATATTCACCTTCAAGAAATTTTCCACGGCTAATAACCATATCCACTTCATCAGCACCCTCACTCACTGCAAAACGCGTATCTGCAAGTTTTACCTTTAATGCAGATTGTCCTGATGGAAATGAAGTAGCAACTGATGCCACATTGATTCCCGTACCTTCTACCATTTTTTTTGCAATGGCTACCATTGATGGATACACGCAAACTGCAGCAACTGTGGGCAAGCCCGGATAAGTGTCCATAAGGTGCGCGGCCTTGTAACACATTTGTTTCACTTTACCTTCTGTATCTTTTCCTTCCAGGGTAGTAAGGTCTATCATGTTAAGTACCAATTTTAGGCCGTTAACCTTAGTTTCCTTTTTTATACTGCGCTTTGTAATGCGGTCCGCTCTTTCTTCGATACCTGTTTTATCAATCTTTGGTGCAATGCTAAAATCAGGAATGGCAATAGTTTTTTGAGGCATGCTGTTTTTATAAAGAACAAATTTACTTCAAAAGGGTGAAAGAGTTTCAAAGGTCAGAAGTTCCAAAGGTTCAAGAGGTTCAAAGGTTCAAGAGGTTTCAAACCTATCAGCGTTTGTGCAAAGCAAGGCGATGAGGGAAACCCTGACAGTGTTTGGCTTTTAGAAGCCAGCTGAAGAAACTGCAATTAGCATAGGCAATAAACAATCACTTCAAAGGTTCAATGGTTCAGGTAAATGTTTTGTAATACATAACTTTGAAAATATCACTAACATCTAATAAAATCCATATGCAACGAATTCCCGAATCAGAATTGATTATTGATAAAAGAGGCGCCATATACCACCTTGGTGTACGGCCGGAAGAGATTGCTTCCACCATTATTTTAGTTGGTGATCCGGACAGAGTAAAAATAGTAAGTAAGCATTTTGATAAAATTGATTTTACGCATGAGCATCGTGAATTTATTACCAATACCGGATTTATTGGCAAAAAAAGATTAACGGTTTTGAGCACTGGTATTGGTACTGATAATATAGATATTGCCATGAACGAATTGGACGCGTTGGTAAACATTGACTTTGAAAAAAGGATAATAAAACAAAACCTGTCTTCATTAAATATTATTCGCCTGGGCACTTCTGGTGCGTTGCAAAAAAGTATACCTGTAGATTCCTTTGTAGCCGGAACTCATGGTTTGGGTATTGATAATGTTATGCATTTTTATGAGACAAATAAAACAGAAAAAGAACTTCAGATAATTGACGCTTTCAAACAACATACAGGATTGAAATCCGGAAATGTGATCCCATATATTTTCACTAGCAGCGAAAAATTACTTGTTCAATTTTCCAAAAATTATCACTATGGCATTACTGTCGGTTGCCCCGGTTTCTATGGCCCGCAAGGAAGAATTTTAAGATTAAAACTAGCCTACAAATCTTTAGTGGACAACCTAACCGATTTTCATTTTGAAGATTATAAAATAGCCAATTTTGAAATGGAAAGTTCTGCCATCTATGGCCTGGGCAGGATGTTAGGCCATCATTGCCTGAGCTTAAATGCGATTGTAGCAAACCGTGTCGCTAAAACGTTTTCTAAAGATTCTGCATCAACTGTCGAAAAATTAATTAAACAATCTCTTGAGATCATAGAAGGAATTTAAAATTGAAAAAAAGAAGTCTAACTTTGGTAAGAACCTTTTGTAAGATTTTATCTTTATTCAAAAAATGAATATATAGAAATGGAAACGATTACAATAGAAATATTAAATAATAAAGCCATTCCTCTTTTAAAGGATTTGGAACATTTGCAGCTTATCCGGATGCGTGATAAAAAAACTCTTTCAAAGGTAAACTGGAGTGAAAAATATAAAGGTGCAATGACAAAACAATCATTAAGTGATATTGACAATCAATTAAACGAACTACGCAACGGATGGGAATAAAATATTTATGGGATACTAATACCGTTATTTATTACCTACAGCAATTGCTACCACCTAATGCAGAGCAATTTTTGGATGAATTAAATCTTCAGGGAAAACCTACAATATCCGCCATTACTGAGATTGAGCTTCTTTGCTGGAAACCTGCCAGGGACAAGGATATGGATGTAGTGCAGAATTTTATTTACGATGCACTGGTAATAGAACTTGAGCAAGCCATCAAATTAAAGACTGCAGAAATTCGTAAGATTTATAATATTAAACTTCCTGATGCCATAATTGCTGCTACTGCAATAGTATATGACTTAACGTTGCTTAGCCGGAATATTTCAGACTTTAAAAATATTAATGATTTGAAGTTTATTAATTGCTGGGACATTTAAAACAGAATCTGATTAACAAATACAATCCAACTAATTTTTACCTTCATCGCCTAAAACTACACTATGCAAAAATTGACTGCTGCTTTTAAGCTCACTATTTCTTTTTTATTATGTTTCCTGTTTTTTAATTACGGCCAGTCCCAGGTAACCTTCCCTGTAAATGGGATTGCCAATCCACTTGAAGGATCATATGCGTTTACAAATGCAACAATTATTATTGATGCGAATAAAACAATTGAAAAAGGAACACTGGTAATTCGTGATAAAAAAATAGTGGCAGTGGGCACTAATATCACCGCTCCCACTGATGCTGTAGTCATAGACTGTAGCGGAAAATATATATATCCATCTTTCATTGATTTGTTCAGTGATTATGGCATTACGCCTCCAACAAGAAACCAGCGTGATTTCAATTTTTTTGCTGCTGCTCAAATTACCTCAAACACAAAGGGCCCTGTTGGTTGGAATGAAGCAATGAAACCGGAGTTGAACGGGGCCATGCTCTTTGATGCAAATGAAAAAGCTGCCAAAACACTGCGTGATGCAGGTTTTGGAACAGTGCTTACACAACAAAAAGATGGGATAGCAAGGGGCACAGGTACTTTAGTCACTCTTGCAAATCAACCGGACAATCTGGTAATGTTGAGAGAAAAAGCTTCGGCAAACTATTCCTTTAGCAAAGGTTCCAGCGCACAATCCTATCCTTCATCTCTTATGGGTGTAATTGCATTATTGAGACAAACTTATATCGATGCTGCGTGGTATAAAAATAAACCCATTCGCGAAGGAAAAAATGTCAGCCTGCAGGCTTGGAATGATAATCAAAGCCTGCCACAAATATTTGATGCTAATGATAAGTGGAACTGTATGCGTGCTGATCGCATTGGTAATGAGTTTGGCGTTAAATATATTTTGAAAGCAGGTGGAAACGAATATCAGCGAATGAAAGAAATGGCTTCTACAAAATGTAATTTTATTTTACCGCTCGACTTTCCACAACCTATGGATGTAGAAGACCCAAACGATGCGCGTTATGTGGCTTTGGCGGATTTAGAAAACTGGGAATTAGCTCCTACTAATCCTGCGGCTTTTGAAGATGCCGGAATTAAATTCTGCCTTACATCAGATGGTGTAAAAGATAGCCGTACTTTTTGGACTAACCTGCGGAAGGCAATAAACGCCGGTCTTTCAGAAAAGACTGCCCTTGAAGCTTTAACCAAAAACCCAGCGATGTTCATCAACGCTTTTAATGAAGTGGGTAGCCTGGAAAATGGTAAGCTTGCTAATTTTATCATCACCAGTAAACCAATTTTTGAGGAAAAAGCAGTGATCTTGCAAAACTGGGTGCAGGGAGAAAAATATGGAGTAAAAGAAGATGCCTGGAATGCAGTGAGTGCAACTTATAATTTAGTCATAACTAACATGAATGGGCAAACGATCAAATATTTGCTCGATATCAAATCTTCTAACAACGCTACAATTGTCGGAAAGGATTCATTGGCAACAAAGTTTTCATCTGATGGTAAATTAGTCACGATTAATTTTTCACCAGTTGCTCCGCCCAAAAAGAGCGTGGGAAGAAAAGATACGACTATAATTATCGTTGACTCTTTACACAAATCTAATACTCAACCTATCGTTGATTCAATGCCGCAACAAAGGCATCCATCGGATGATCAATTACCAGCGAACCAAAGAAAGCAAGGATTAGAGCGTATTACAAATGCACGTTCGATTCCGGGAGGAATAGCCGGCCCTACTATAAGATTGAGTGGCGTGGCTACAGGTGATACATGGAATGGCAACGGTGTAGACACAAGTGGCAACATGATCTATTGGACCGCAACAAAAATAAAGGACAATATAGAAAAACCAGATACTGTCAAAAAGAAAATTCCTAATCTTAAAAAAGAAATTACTTATCCTATGGGGGCTTATGGCTGGGAAGAAATGCCAAAGCAACAGAATATTTTAATTAAAAATGCCACCGTTTGGACAAGTGAAAAAGAAGGTGTTTTACAAAATACAGATGTGTTGGTGAAAAATGGTAAAATAGCTGCTATCGGAAAAAATCTTTCAGCAACAGGAGCCGTGGTAATTGATGCAACAGGAAAACATTTGACACCAGGCATTATTGATGAGCATTCACATATCGCGACTGTTTCAATAAATGAAGGCGGACAATCTGTAACCTCAGAAGTGCGGATAGGAGACAATTTGAACCCTGATGACATTAATATATACAGGCAATTAAGTGGTGGCGTAACTACTTCACATATTTTACATGGAAGTGCAAATACTATCGGCGGACAAACACAATTAATTAAACTCCGATGGGGAGTAAACGATACTGCTTTGAAATTTGCAGGCGCTGATCCATTTATCAAATTCGCATTGGGAGAAAATGTAAAGCGTACCACATCAAGAAACAACAATCGTTTTCCTGATACAAGGATGGGTGTGGAGGAAGTGTTAACCGATGCTTTTACACGTGCTAAAGATTATGAAAGATCCATGGAAGCCTATTCAAAAAGAGGAAAGAACAGTACACTTACACCGGTAAGAAGAGACTTGGAGCTGGATGCATTAGTCGAAATTATGAATAGGAAAAGATTTATTACCTGCCACTCTTATGTGCAAAGCGAAATAGTTTCAGCAATGCGTGTAGCAGAAAAATTTGGTTTCAGGTTTAACACATTTACGCATATACTTGAGGGATATAAAGTTGCAGATAAAATAAAAGCCCATGGCGCAAATGCTTCTACCTTCAGCGATTGGTGGAATTATAAAATGGAAGTAGTAGATGCAATCCCTCAAAATGCAAGTATCATGCAAAAGGTTGGTTTAAATGTGGCAATCAATTCTGATGATGCAGAAATGGCGAGAAGGCTTAACCAGGAAGCAGCTAAAAGTATCAAATATGGAATTAGTGACGAAGATGCTTTGAAAATGGTAACAATCAATCCAGCAACCATGCTTCATATTCAAAATCAAACCGGGAGCATCAAAGTTGGAAAAGATGCAGATCTGGTAGTATGGAACAATGATCCGGTAACAATATATGCCGTGCCGCAGCAAACTATTGTGGATGGTATTATTTATTACGATCATGATAGAGATCTTCAATTGAGAAAAAAAATACAGGAAGAGCGGAACAGAATCATTCAAAAAATGTTGGGCGAAAAGAAATCAGGCGTATCCGTTATCCCCGCATTTGCAAGTGAGCAGATCAACCTTCATTGCGAAGACCGTGGCTTTGGAGAAGAGGGCGATGGAGATGGAACAAATGTTAACGATACTCAAATAAAATAATTTATAAAAAACAGAATATGAAAAAATTCATTCTAATATTTTTTGCTTTTTCAGCACCTTATTTTTCTGCTGTTGCACAACCTGATATTTATCCTGCTCCCGAAAATAAAGGCTATATACTATTAAAGAATGCAACCATACATGTAGGCAATGGTAATGTGCTCAGCAATGGAGCCATCTTAATCCATAATGGAAAAATTGAAAAAGTAGGAAGTAATGTTGAAGCCCCGGCAGACGCAAAAATCTTTGATGTAAAAGGGAAACAGGTTTACCCCGGACTAATTAGCCCGTTGACAAACATTGGATTAAAGGAAGTAGCCGGAAGTGTAAGAGGAACCAATGATTTCGAGGAAATTGGAGGCGACATTACTCCCTCAGTTCGCTCTATTGTTGCCTACAACACTGATTCCAAAGTGATCAATGTGTTACGCACTAATGGTATTTTATTGGCGAATATAATACCGCAGGATGAGGGAGGTAGCTCTAAATTATTAACTGGAACTTCAACTGTAGTGCAATTGGATGCATGGAACTGGGAAGATGCAGCCTACAAAATGGATGGACAAATGCATTTGAATATGCCATCAATGGTAATGCAAAGAAGAAGATTTTCATTTCTTCCGGGAAATGAACAAGGCAACCCCGCAAAAGCTGCGCTGGAAAAAATTGATAAAATAAAATCTTATTTTAAGGAGGCAAAAGGTTACCTCGCAGAAAAAAATCATATTGAAACTAACCTGAATTTTGAAGCATTAAAACCATTGTTTGACAGAAAAGAAAAACTGTTTATTCATTGCAATGGAGTAAAAGAAATGCTGTTGGCAATTGATTTTGCAAAAGAATTTAATTTTGATGTAGTGATTGCGGGTGGAGCAGATAGCTGGCAAATAGCACCTTTACTCAAGCAAAATAATATTGCCGTTATTCTTCAGCAAATGCATTCTTTACCTGCGACAAATGATGATGATGTAGATCAACCATATAAAACGCCCTACCTCTTACAAAAAGCGGGAGTGTTGTTTTGTATTTCAGATAATAATGGTGAAACACGCGGAAGAAATTTAATGTATAATGCAGGCACCGCAGTGGCTTATGGCCTTACGAAGGAAGAAGCTTTAAGTGCAATCACTTTAAATGCTGCAAAAATATTAGGCATAGACAACGTAACCGGAACTATTGAAGAAGGTAAAGACGCCAACATTATTGTAAGTGAAGGTGATATATTGGATATGGAGAATAGCATAGTGGATCTTGCTTTTATACAGGGAAGAAATATCAACCTGCAAAATCACCAGACACAACTAGCCGAGCGCTACGAAATTAAATATGGTATCAAAACATCAAAATAAAATCAGTTAGTCCCAATGAAAAGATTATTTTTTACTTCGATAGCATTCCTGTTTATTTTAACAAGTGGCCTTGCACAAACAGATTCCGGATTTTCCCAATCTGAAATTATATATGGGCGTAAAGATGGAATGGCGCTCACCATGATAAAACTCACCCCGGATGCAAATTCCAATCATCGCGGAGTTATTAATGTCGTAAGTGGGAATTTTATATCCACTTATGATTGGATACCCGGTTATATCCGTCGCTCAAAATTTTATGTAGAGCATGGTTTCACTGTTTTTTTAGTAATGCACGGTTCTCAGCCACGGTATGCAATCCCCGATGAAATAAACGATTTAAAAAGAGCAGTTCGCTTTATCAGGTACAATGCATCCAATCTTAATATTGATCCGAAAAAGATAGGTATCACAGGTGGCTCAGCAGGTGGTCATCTTTCATTAATGATCGCCCTATCTGATGACTCTACAATTATTACTTCACGCGATCCAGTTGACTCCGTTTCAGCCAGGGTGCAGGCTGCAGCTGTATTTTTTCCACCCACAGATTTTTTGAATTATGGCATGACAGGCCTCAGCCCTTTAAAACAAAAAGCTTTTATGAGAAAGCAGGGAGTGGCTGCAGCCTTTGATTTTAAAGAATGGAATGATAGTACTAAAACATACACTTCTATTACTGACTTACCTACAATTCTTAAAATTGCAAAAGACATTTCGCCGACAACTTATGTCACTTCTGATGATCCACCAATCCTCATCATCCATGGCGATGCTGATCCGGTAGTTCCGCTGCAACAATCAAAGTTGCTCGTTGAAAAATTAAATGCAGCTCATGTAAAAAATGAATTAATTATCAGGCCGGGAAAAGGCCACGGATGGAAAGCTGAAGAAGCAGATCAAAAGTTATTCTTAAATTGGTTCGAAAAATATTTAAAATAAAGAGATTTAAATATTATCCTTCCCTCCTGTTCTGTTACTATAAAAAGTTTTAAAACCCATATTTGTTTTCTCAAACAAATATGGGTTTTAACTTTTGAATCTTTTTCAAATTATAATTATTTTATTTCACATTAACCCTCACACCTTCGCTATGCGCAGTAAATTCAGGTGCATACATACATTGAATGGTGGTAATACCATTGCTGAAATTCCCTGCATGTGTTACAAACATTGGGTATTCAAAAACATAAGTGCCTTTATTTAAATATCCAAAGAAGAAGTTTGTACTTACATCTTTAGTGCTTTCATAATAACCAAGACCTCCTTGCCATTTGTATTGGCTGATCACATTGGTTGGTTCCATGCAACTCGCACGCATATCTTTCATGTGTACATATTCCATATCACGATCTACACGAAGTTCGATTCGCACTTTTATTTTATCTCCTACATGAAGATTGTCGCCATCATTTACCGGCTTGAGTACCGGACCTTTATCTGAATTACTTTCGATGAATAATTTCTTAGAAAGTTTCAGAGGTGTTTCCGCAAACGTGATCTTATCTAAATTTTCAAAATACTGCCAATATACCGCTCCCCATGAAGGTTCATTGTCACTCTGAGCCTGTTTAAGATTGTCAACCTGAGCTTGCCGAAGGGGGTTTTGTACAAGGGTAACTTTTATATTTCCCATTTCAGGTTTTACCTGGTCTCCCTCTATTTTCTTTTTAAAATATCCGGTACCCGCTTCATCTGTTTCATCTTTGTTACTAATAATAGTATTGCCAAGTTGAATAGTAACATTTTTCTCCTCAGAGAGCCAATCTGTTCCCTGCAACAATAGCGCGTAACATGCTTCCGCGGTGGCTTTGGTGGTTGCCCAATTATTTGTTTGTTTATTTTTTAATAACCATGTTTTCAAGTCTCCGATCGTCTTTTGGTCTTTTTCTATTTCAGTAAATGCTTCAATCATTAAGGCCTGTGATTCAATTGGAGACTGAAACCACCAATACCCTCGGCGATCCCATTCTTTCCAATACATTCCCAATTCAGGATTGTTGATCGAATTTTCTTTTAATGATTTTATAATTGCTTTGGCAGTTCCATTTTCATTGCTCCTATTAAGTGATAAAGCAATCATTCCCTGGATGTATTTACTTTGGCTCAACCAGTATTTTTGTGACTGCTCACGGTAATACTTATATGCAGTTTCTGAAGCCTTAGCAATTTTATATTCCGGAAAAAAGCTTCGCATATATAAATACTGTACTGCAATGCTGGAAAGATTGTTATTCTTTAATACAGCTTTGTATTTTATGAGATTGTCATAATCATCCTTTAACCTTGCATCGAGATAAGGAATTGCTTTATCTAAAATACTTTTTAAAACGTTTTGCTGAGATGCGGGTATACCATTCAATTTTTTCAGATGCCCAATACCCGAAACTATATACTGCGTCATGTAACGATCATCGGGCCCACCTTTGAACCAGACAAACCCACCATTAGAGGATTGCATATCCTTTATTTTATTAACTGCCGATTCTAAATGCAGACTCATTTTTACCATGTCAAAAAGCAGTGCAATATTTTTCTTTTGTTGCGATTCGCTTTGGGCCTGTAAAACCCATGGCGTTTCCTGCAGCAGGGCAGATTTTAATTCCTCGTTCTTAGATAAATTTGAAAGCAATGCAGCCGTGTCAATAGTTTTCCATTTTTCAAAAATGGCTTTTATCTTAGGAGAAGAATTGACGATCTTTTGTGCAAGTGCATTCGCATAAAAACGATTAAAAATTTGTTCTGCACATTCGTAAGGGTTTTCCATCAAATAAGGCAAAGCCTGAACCGCATACCATGCGGGGTTAGTAGTGTACTCTACTGTGAGACCATAGTTAGTAAGGGTTTCAGACTTCCCGGAATTAATCAATTTTTCAAATTTAAAATCCTTGCTTCCATTGCCGCGCATTGGTAAAGGCATTGTTTCTGTAACGAGCATACGATTTGTTACTACAGGAATAGCGGCTTCTTCACCATCACTTATATTCCCGGCTTTTGCAACTATTCTATAAACTACTGCATTATTGAAATTAACAGGAACTTCCATTGAAAAATTTACGACTGTACTTTGTCCTGCTGCTGCTGTAAAGTTTTGAACAGGTTTAATATTTTTAAACCATCCATCTATGGGATTCATAGTGGACGCATTTAGTAATTGCAATTCTGCCTGTCCACTCACTTCCTTACCACCCAGGTTTACAATTTTTGCACTGAATTCTATTTTATCTCCTTCCCGTAAAAAACGTGGCGCATTCGGTTGCACCATGAGATCTTTTTGTGTGATCACTGATTTTTCTGCATAGCCGCTCGCAAGATCTTTTGTATGAGCAAGCGTCATCAATTTCCATTTTGTTAGTGCCTCTGGCATAGTAAAACTAAATTCAATATTGCCATCTTTATCCGTTCTTAATTCTGGAAAAAAGAAAGCTGTTTCGTTGAAGTTTTTACGGATTTGAATTTGAGATTGATCAATATGTTCGGCTTGTTGGCCTTGTTCAGGAATCATGCTCTTAGCTGAATCCGACATCTGATTCCCAACTACTGAGCTTGATGAATTTCTTTTAACAACTGCATCTTGCATTCCCTGCTGATTTTTTTCCATCGGAGCAGCTTCGGACATATAAATTCTATTCCCATTTGCGCCATAAGCATAATCCCGCCCACCATATCCATTAGGCAAATAATTTAATACATCATAGATTTTTTCTTTCTGCTCAATATATTTTTCATTCCAATATTTCTGGAACGAACTTACCGAAGTAAAACTTTGTCTTCCCTGCCATGTATTGTATCCGGAATAGGTAGGCCAGATGCTGCTTAAGTCATTCCATGATTGTAGTTTAAACTGATCAAGCGAAGCATCATACATAGACGCTAACATTTCCGAAGCGACCTTATCTCCTTTATCACCAGTAATTTTCACTTTCCATTTTTCTTCACTTCCCGGCAAAGTTTTATCCCTGTAAGTGTCAAAAGAAATATTAAGTTGTTTGTTACTCCATGGCACATAAACATTATTAGAAAGAACGTAAAAGCGATTGTCTTTTACAAAGAACTGGTTGACACCAAAACCCCCACGGTCGCCTTCTGTGATAGGAAAATCAATAACCTTTTTATTATTATCCAGGTTTAAAAAATCGTATGAAGGATATGTATTTGTAGATTTGGTAATAATCCTCTCTGTTGGCTTTTCAACTTGTTGAATTAAAAAAACATTATTAGCGGAACTACCAGTAATAACATGAGCAGTTTCTCCCGGCTGCAGAACATTTTTTTCAACATAATTCCATACATAAGTAGTAGATGGGAGCCCGGATGAATTTTTATCATAAACCTGGAAATATTTTACATCTTTTACTTCCTGGCCATATTGATCTTTTGCACTGGCTTCTATAACATACCAGCCTGCGGTGAACTTTGAATTTGTAATATTAACTTTTGAGTTATCCGAAACACTATCTGTTTTTTCAAAAACAGTTTTCACCTTATCCCATGATTCTTTTTTTGTTTCATCTTTATATTCATCATGCGGAAAATATTTTACATATTCTTCTTTGGAATAAATAAATTGATCAGGTGCATCCCATAATCTTTGTCGAATCAATCTTTCAGGAGATTTCAACTGGTAGATTTTTACATTTGCTTTTACAGCATGCGTTTCACCGCTTAAGTTTTTACTGCTTATTAAAATATTTTTTAGGCTGTCCTGGCTGATTACAGTTCCCTGCGGTAAAATGATTTGCAGGTTCAAAGCTTTATAGCCCACTGGCACAATGATTTCACCACTTCTTGTTTCCCCATTCTGATCGGTAACATCTGCTTCCACTTTATAATCAAAGACAGGATCAGTAGCAGGATCTAAGGTGAGGTCGGGAATCGCAGCAAACACTATAGAAAATTGTCCGTTAGCATCTGTTGATATTTCACCATGAGTTATTTCAAGTGGTTGCGCCTGCGGAAAAGGCTTGCGCCAGAACATCCATGGATAAAGGAATCGCGCGACTCTTGTAACACGATAGGAAACCTTTGCGCCGTCAATATTATTTCCTGCATAAGCCTTTGCAAATCCAGAAACCCTAACTGTATCATTTACACGGTAGCTTCCTTTTACCTTTTCAAATTCAGTATAAAATTTTGGACGCTTATATTCTTCCACAGAAAATGACACCCTTGAATTATCATATTTTTCCACATGAATTTCAAACGATCCGTTCAATTTATTTTCAGGTATTTTAAACTTCCCATTAAAAGATCCAAAATCATTTAAGAGTACTTTCATAGTGTCAATTTTTCCACCATTTGCGTCGGAAAAAATAATTTTAAGCGAATCTTTTGACTGAAGTAATACTGATTTTTTTGTTTTAAAATCTTTCGTAACCCCAATGCCTTTAAAGTAAACTACCTGCCCTGGCCGATAAATACTTCTATCGGTAAATAAAAAAACTTTGGCATTATCCTCATTCGATTTTTCCTGGTCTTTGTAATCTTCAACAGGGCGTTTGTTATATTCATTATAGTATACATACTCATAATCATCCATGAAAAGGTGGTCATTTTTATAATTGATCTCGAGCCGCACAGGTCTCCCACTCTTATCCTTCGCTGCATCTGACAACCTAAAATATCCATTCTTGTCTGTAATGATTGATTCATCCTTTATAAATTTATTTTCCCGGTCAGTGTAATCATATCGTTGGCTCCAAACATTAACATGGGCACTCTGCAATGGCTGTCCCGTGGTGCGATCCAATACAAAATATTGAGATCCGCTATTGATGAAACTTATATTGGAAACATAAAAATATTGGGCTGCCAAAGGATTTTTATCAAGTGCAAAATCTTCCCGTGGGCTCGCCAGCAACGCATACTCGCCAATGGGTAAAGCATTTACTTTTATTTCTACCGAATGGACAAGAAAGTCATTCATTGTAGGAAGCGATTGCTGCCATGTGGAAATGGCAGGCTGATTTTTTAATTGCCTAAACACTTCATCGCTTCCCCTGTTTTTATCCAGTTGCTTTTTAAGTTCCGGGGTCAGGACAATCACCCTTAACCAGACACCATTAAAATTTTGATATTGTACAAGGGTACGAAAAGGGGCGCCAGGTACATTTACTTTTTCTGAAGTTAAAATAAGGGATGGCCTTAAAATAGAGGAAAGTAAATTCCGGGCATTGATACCTCCCTCACTTGAAGGGTAGTTTTTTACAATTTCCTCCAACAAATTTTTTGCCCGCGGTACGTTATAAATGTTAGAAGAATCTTTACTAAAATTATTTTTGAGAGCCTTGTTATACATCAATTCTGCAGCAAGGAAAGACGCCTGCGCAGACGCAGGAATAGCGTTAAATTTTTTTGCAATATTTATTAATGCCTCAATATATAATTCATCTTTATTAAGCAACTCACTGTATTGATTTACAAATGCAAGACGGCCAAGGTCTACATCTATAAAAGCTTTGGGATCTGCATCATTTTCGTGAAATGCAAGAAGTTGCTGATAAATTAAAAGTGCCTTTTGATGAAGCGATCCTGAATCTTTAGTTATAAATTTTGTTTTTATAAACTCAGGTGCAGGTGCAAATGCTGCTGAACTATTTATTTCGAAAGCATAGGCCGGACGTGAAATATCACGCTCATCATTATTAAAATATTCCAGAGCGCGGTGGGCTAACAGATCATA
>JBDTXP010000027.1:0-17381 GCA_040006135.1 Ginsengibacter sp.
ATGGAGAAGGTTGGCTAAAAGATAAAGTGAAATGCAACATTAAAATAATTAAGGTGGCAAATTATAATCATGATATGCCTTATACGCTGCCCGTGCCTCCATCACCAAATCTCAATACGCAGCAGGCAATATTATTATATCCATCTACCTGTATGTTTGAAGGAGTATATATTAATCACGGTCGGGGCACTATGTTTCCATTTACGGTATTTGGAAGCCCGGCATATAAAGGCATTTACAATTTTTCTTTTACTCCTACAGGTATAAAAGGAATGGCAGAAACTCCCATATTCATGAACGAAGTTTGTTACGGACTCGATCTTCGAAATTATGATGTTAGCCTGTTGAGAAAAAGTAAGCAGATCAATCTTAAATGGATCATGGAATTGTACAAGGCATATCCGCAAAAAGAAAAATTCTTCGATTCCAAACTTAGTAACCAGATGAATAATATAGAAATACAAATAGGCTCAGGATTATTCAGGCAGCAAATTATAGATGGGGTGTCCGAAGCTGAAATCCGCGCCAGTTGGGAACCTGCGCTAAGTGATTATAAGAAGATGCGGGAAAAGTATTTGTTGTATCAGTAGAGTGTATTTGACATATAAAGGTCTGGAATCCTTCCCCTCGGTCGATTGGATTGTCCTAACAACAATCAAGAAAGTATAACGATAACTCCTTAATAATTAAATAGCCTTTTTTTAGATAGATAACATTTTAAACAAATTAGCTTGTTGTTAGAAATGTAAGACCAACCCTTCGGGAACTTTAAAAATTGGTTATATTTGAATTATGGACACAATGCAAATAGATATATTAAATCCAAAGGCAAGTAAACTTCTCAAAAATCTTGAAGATTTAAATCTTATTTCCATTAGAAAATCAACGGACGACGACTTTCTGACTTTGGTAAATAAGTTTAGAGCCAAGGCAAAAAACAATCCCCCGACTCTTTCTATAATCAAAAAAGAAGTAGAACTTGTAAGAGCCAACAGATATGCGAAATCAAAGAAATAGGGTTATTATTGATACCAATCTTTGGATTAGCTTCTTACTTACAAAAGAATTTACAAGGTTTGACACTATTATCGCATTGAGCGCAGCGTACCTGTGACATCGATATAACTAATCCACCAAAACCACTTCCGACACAGGGCTAAATAAAAACATTTTCTTCGTAGCCACCTCTTTGCATAAAAACCGTGTCCTTACTTTATTGCCTTTTTGAAAAACACGGCCGCTTTTTATTTTGAAGAGATCATCTTCCTTCAATTGCTCCAATAATAATAAATGGCCTTTACCAATATCATATCTTTTGAGAATCCTTAAGAGTTCTTTTTCCGCGCAGGAGCTCGCTGCAGGATTTTTTAGCGTTCGTCTTAATTCTTCTTCAATATCCGGAGGAAAAATCTTTTTGATCACAAAGGAGGCTAAAACATGCCCATACTCTTTTTTCCATTCTGTGCCATGAGCCTTAATCCGTGTTCCAAATTTTTCAAATGCAAGCAGATGTGCAATCTCGTGCAACAGTGTAATTAAAAAAGAAAATTTATTGAGGTTACCATTGATACTTATACGGTGATTCCGGTCTTTATATTTTCCGATATAATTTCCAAGAATAGTAGTGCGTGCACGCGTAATAGTTAGATGAACCTTGTGATCTATAATGTAAGGCAGCACCAGTTCAAAGGAGTCATCAGGTAGATAATTCCTTAGATTTTCAAGTGGCGAAGTTGATTTACCCATCTGATTTTTTACGTACGATTTTCATTAACTGAAATACTTCTATAGATGTATAGAGCATATAGAATGCCATAGCTATAAAAATGCCTGCCTTATTTAATTCATGCGACATAACAGCAACATAAATAAGAATAGCGCCAATTACTGTAAACATTTTAATGATCAATGATGAATATATACCTCGAATAAATGCATTCGCGTTTGCAGATCGCACCGTCCTGCTTTGTACGAGCAAACCGCTAATGCTTATAAGAAATAAGATAACATTAGCACCGGCTACAAAAGTTACATCAACTCCCATTGAATGTAAAAATGACCTTAAAAAATAGAGGGTCACATTTATTAAGACAAATAAAAAAACTACAGGTACAAATATTTTCTTTGTCAAACTACTCATCAATGATTATTTTTTAGAAGTTTCCTTTATGATTTTATAGGTCACACCAAAGATCATGACCAGGGGAAGTAACCAAACAAGCAAAGGAAAAGATAAGTGAAGCCAGCCATCTGCTTTTATTCCAATAAAAACTGCCAACGCAATAGCTACTAAAAATTGTACTCCCATACCTGCATATCGCATGATCGTTTTATTATTATCATTTTTGTCAACCATGGCGTCTTCGTCTTTTTTGTTTTTTTTGCTCCGGTACCGCAATATTTATAGGTTCCTTGTTTAATTTTAATTGCGTGGTGTCCGGTGTAGTTACATTTCCGCGCAATACTTTTTCGAGATTATTAAAATATTGTTGGTTTACAATAATAGTTTTTTCCAATGAATCGGCCCGCACTTTGAGCGCTTCATATTCACTCGTTTTACCGGAATCGGCATACCCGGGTAAATAATATTTAAGCGGGGTAAATGCGATAAGGGCTAATGTAAGACCCACAAGTAATACAAAAAAAATACTTACTAAAAAATATACACTCCAGCGGTTCATTCTAAAGGCTACCACTTCTTCAAACGTATCCTCATTCATTATCACTAAACGATAATGATTTTTAATACGTTTAAGAGTAGAATTAATGCCGGATAGTTCCATATATAAAATGAATGTTGTTAAAAATAAGGGTGCCGTTTTATTAATTAACCCAATAACTTTAAAATAACCGTATTTTTAAAATAATTTTGATAACAGAAAAAGGGTTATTTACCGTTATAAATAATCAAAATTTCGCCTCAAAAAAATATATCAATATCCGTTATGCGCCATAGGATTGTAAAATACTTACTTTCATTCGTCTTTTTTCTATTTTTTGTTTCCTTTGCAAGTGCCCAATTGGGTAAAATTACCTTTGACTTAGAAAAGGACAAGCCTGAAAAATTCAAAAATAAAACTTTAAAGTCCGAAAAGACAGGAGATAAAAAATTTACCCTCCCCCGCCGTTTTATCCAGAATACCGTTTCCCATTATAATTATTTCTTTAATGCTAATAATAAGATTAACCAGGTAATAGAAAGGGCGAGGCTCAGCACGAAGGATGATTATTCAAAGCTCCTTCCCTATTACAGTTACTCACTTAACAATACTGCTTCCCAGGCTACGGAACTTGATTCTGTAATTTTAAAAGCAACAGCAGGTATATTGCTGCACGATCTGCGTAGTGATTGGGTGGATAATCTTTACCTCCTCATAGGGCAAGCATATTATTTGCGAAAAGATTTTGACTCGGCGTCAATGACGTTTCAATTTATTAATTACAATCTTTTTCCCCGTACAAAAAAAACAGAAGATGATCAATTGATCGTGGGCTCAAATGATAATGGCAATAAGGCTTTGAGCATTTCCAGTAAGGAAAGCAACAACCTCATTAAAAAAGCTTTTACCAGGCCACCAAGCCGCAATGATGCGCTGGTATGGCAGGTACGTACGCTCATTGATATGGGAGAATATGGTGATGCGGCCGGTATCATTAATACTTTACACAACGATCCCTTATTTCCGGAAAGGCTGCGTTCCTCCCTGGAAGAACTGCAGGGCTATTGGTTTTTCAAGCAGGAAATGTATGACAGTGCCATCAATCACATTGAAGCCGGCTTGCCTAATGCAATTGATATTTCTGATAAGGCGAGAAGAGAATATCTATTGGCCCAGCTCTATGAAATGAACGGAAAACAGGATACTGCGAGTGAATATTACAACAAAGCAATGCGGCACACTACTGATCCACTGATGGATATTTATGCGAATCTCAATAAGGCAAAAATGCTGAAAAGCCACGACCCGGCTGAAATTGCGAAAAGCATTCAGACATTATTGAATATGGCACGTAAAGATAAATTTGAACCTTACCGGGATATAATTTATTATTCAGCAGGAGAATTGGCTTTTGAAATTCCGGATACTCTTTCTACAATTCAATTTTTAAAAAAAGGTAACCGGTATAATGAAAATAATATTTCATTGAAAAATAAAGCCTTCCTGCAACTGGCTGACATAAGCTATCACCAAAAAAATTATATGGATGCTTATAATTCATATGACAGCATTCAAATGGGCGACACTACTTTGGGTGATATCTCTTTAATTCAACATAGAAAAAGCGCTCTTGCACAAGTGGTAAAACATCTCAATATTATTAATCGTGAAGATAGTTTGCAGGCTATTGCAGCACTATCTCCTGCCGACCGCGATGCTTTTTTAAAGAAACTTTCCAAAAAATATAAAAAAGAAAGAGGATTGCAGGATGAAGAAATAGTAACCGGAAACGCTGCAAGTAATTATTTTGAAACTAAGAATCAGTCCCTCGATATTTTTGCAAATAACGATACAAAGGGAGATTGGTATTTTTATAATGCATCAACAAAGACGAAAGGATTTGCAGAATTTAAGCGTGTATGGGGAAAGAGAGATAATGTTGATAATTGGCGCACAGTTACTTCAGCCGATCCCAACCTGGTAACGACTGCGAAAGTGAGAATGGGTAATCCGCGCCAGCCTAAAGATAATTTGAATAACATGAGCCTTGATCCCTTGGCGCCATCCGAAGGGCCCAATATGGAAATGGAAGAAAAAATTGAAGCGGCTCCTTACCAGGAAGATGTTTCAGTAGAAGGCCTCCTGGCAAATGTTCCACTTACTACTCCAATGATGGATAGCTCCAATCAGAAGATTGCGAAATCATTATTTGCTTTAGGAAAAAATTATCAAAATCTTTTGGAAGATTATAAACAGGCGATCAATACATATCAAAAATCGTTAGCGCTTTTTCCTGATAGTCTTTATGATGGGGAATTGTACATGAATCTTTTCTATTGCTATAAAAAAACAGGCGACCTCACCAGGGCAAATTATTACAAAAATTTAATGTTGCAGAAATACAGTGATTCAAAATTCACTCAATATGTTTTGCATCCTGAAAGATTTAATCCATCCAAAAAAGACCCTGCAGCTACAGGCAGATATGCTAATATTTATAACCTTTTTATCGAAGGAAATTTTGAGCAGGCCCTTAAAGAAAAACAATCTGCGGACAGTCTGTTTGGTGCTAACTATTGGAGCCCACAACTTCTATACATAGAATCGGTTTATTACATTAAGAACCGCCAGGATAGTGTGGCTATCAGTAAACTCAACCAGGTGACTGCACAATTTCCTACCTCGCCATTGAGTGAAAAGGCTTTGACTATGATCAGTGTTTTGAATAAGAGAGATAGTATTGAAAAATATTTAACCAATCTCCAAATTCAAAGAATCCCTGAAGACTCCGAGGTAGTTGTGTTTGATGATACCTACAGAGTTCCGCAAATACAAGGTGAGATTGTAAAAAATAAAAATGTACCAACCGTCCAGAATAAAGTGGAAGCGGAGAAGCCGGTATTAAATCCCGAAAAAGCTTTGCCGCGTGCTGTTAGCAATGCCTCATTTTCGTTTGACCCTAATGTACCGCAATACGTAGTGATGATAATGACCAAAGTAGATCCGGTTTACAGCAGTGAAGCCCGAAACGCTTTCAACCGCTACAATCGCGAAAAATATTTTGCGAAAAATCTTGAGATTGTAAAAGATACATTGGATAAAGAAAGAACCTTATTAGTGATATCGCAATTTGAAAATGCTGAGCAAGCGATACTATATCGTGACAGGATTAAAAAAGATGCAGCTTCAGAAATATCATGGCTACCGGCAGATAAGTATTCTTTCATCATTATGAGTAATACAAATCTGCAACTATTAAAAGAAAACAAGAAATTGAAAGATTATCTCAATTTGCTTAATGAAAAATATCCCGGAAAATTTTAGTAAAAAAGATCAGATTAAAAATGGAAAGAAAACAGGTTAGTAAAAAGAAGACTTATACAATGAAGCCAAGTGTAAAAATCTTGTGGATGATGGTTGGCGTGGGTTTTTTATTAGCCATTCTTATTTTCGGCGGTGCATATTTTGGTGCCTTTGGAAAATTACCCTCTTTGCAGGAGTTAGAAAATCCACAGGCTAACCTGGCAACCGAAATTTATGCAAATGACGGAACTACACTCATGGGTAAGGTTTATGCTGAGAATCGTGTTTCAGTAGATTACAAAGACATTTCAAAAAATGTAATAGACGCATTAATCGCTACTGAAGATGTTCGGTTCTATAGCCACTCGGGAATTGATCCTGTGGCACTGGGACGAGCAATAAAAGGTTTTGGAAACCAGGGCGGAGGTAGTACTTTGACACAACAATTAGCCAAAAAAATATTGGGACAGGAAAATCATGTTCCAATTTTTAGGAGAGGGATTGATAAAATTAAGGAGTGGATTGTTGCGCTGAAGCTGGAGAAAAATTTTACCAAGCAGGAAATTATTGCACTTTATCTAAATCGTGTTTCATGGCTTAATATTTATGGAATAAGGAATGCATCAAATGTTTATTTCCAAAAACTTCCTTCACAACTTACAACAGATGAAGCAGCATTGCTGGTAGGAATGCTAAGTGGTCCCGGCCAATACGATCCCGTAAGGCATCCTAAGGCAGCACTTGCAAGAAGGAATCTTGTTTTGGATAGAATGGTTTCCAATGATGATATTACCGAATCTGCGGCTCAGATGTTTCAGAAAAAGCCGTTGGGAATCAAGTTTAAAAAGCTTGATGAGAATATGGGAATCGCGCCTTATTTCCGTACGGTACTTACTAAGTCACTTTTAGATTGGTGTAATAATCACAAAGATCCAAAGACCGGAAACAACTATGATCTTTATCGGGATGGATTAAAAATATTTACCACTATAGATCCTAAGATGCAGTTGTACGCTGAAGAAGCCGTCATCAAACACATGACGTCAATGCAAAAAAACTTTAACCGTCAGTTAAGTAAAAATGCCTGGAAGGGCCAGGATGCGATACTTAATAGGGCAATGATGGAAAGTGAGCGATGGCGCAATATGAAAGAGGAAGGAAATAATGTTGCTGATATTAAAAAATCGTTTACGGTACCCGTTAGTATGAAGGTTTTTGCCTGGAATGCGAAGAGAGAAAAAGACACCGTGATGACACCGCTGGATTCAATTAAATATCACAAGCAAATGATGCAAACGGCATTTTGTGCAATGGATCCTGTAAATGGCGAAATAAAAGCATGGGTAGGAGGAATAGATTTTAAATGGTTTAAGTTTGATCATGTTACTACCAGGAGGCAGGTAGGCTCTACCTTTAAACCTATTTTATACACGCTGGCCATAACAGATGCCGGACTAACGCCAGATAGTTATATCGGCGGTAAATCTATTACACTTGCAAATAAAACAATTTCCGGTCCCGGTGGCACAATGGCCTACTGCCTGGCTAAATCTTTGAATGCAGCCGCATATGATTTGATGAGTCGTATTGGACCTAAGAAAACCGCCGAGTTTGCGCATGCCTGTGGCATTAAAAGTGATATCCCTGTAGTACCATCAATAGCTTTAGGTAGTGCTGATATTAAATTAATTGAAATGCTGCGGGCCTATACCATGTTTCCTAATCGGGGATTTAATACAGAACCATTTTATATTAACAGGATAGAAGACCGCAATGGAAATGTATTGCAAACATTTCAGACAGAAAGCAAACAGATCATAAGTGAAGTAGATGCCTACACTATGTATCGTATGATGCAGGGTGTTGTTGACTTTGGTACTGGTCACGGAATGAGAGATAAATTTGATATAAAAAGTCAGATGGGAGGAAAAACAGGAACTACCAATGATAATACAGATGGTTGGTTTATCGGCTACACACCTCAATTGCTGGCTGGTGTATGGGTAGGATGCGACGATCCTTTTTTACGCATAAGACAAACCTATGGTGGTAATGAAATGGCGATGCCTGAATTTGCTTTTTTTATGCAAAAAGTTTATGCTGATAAAACTTTAGGTATAGATCCCAAAGCGGAATTTGAAAAGCCTGCAGAGCTTAATAACGATCCTATCTATGCTGATCAAAATTTTTCTTCAATAGTAAACCAGGGACAAGGTGATGATAATTCCGAAGATCATGGTAACGGCGATGCCGGCGATTATGCACCGGTAACAGATGTACCTGTAGAATCGGATTTTGGCAAAGAAAATCCGCCGGTAGATAATAACAAAAAAGCGGATAATAAAAAAGATTCATCTCATAAGGCAATTATGCCGCCGGTGAATAATTTAAAAAAGGAACCCATACAAAAGGATCCAAAGAAAGAGCCCCAGGCAAAAATTGAAGTAAGAGAGCCGGCGAAAAAGCCTGTGAATAAAACTGATTATTGATATCCTTTTTAATGCCGATTAGTATAATAGAAATACAATGCAAAGCTGAGGGCTATTGCCAATGCCACAGCAATACCAATAGCAAACCAGTTTATTTGTTTGCGCAATGGTGGCACTCCGGCTTTCCTGAGTTCCGGTGGTTCTACATATTCATAATCGGTATTTTCATAATCATTTGAAGGTTTCATGACAATGTTATTTATTTTGTTTTATTTAATTACCACTGATAAAAGATAATAAAGAAGTATGCCAGATTCCATTTAATTTGCTTGTTTTAATCTTAGTTTATATAAACCTCTAACTTCTGATCCATGAAATATTTCAAAAGATTCTCTTTACTTTTTTTAGGAATTTGTTCGGTGATGCTTGTTTTTTCCTGGGGCGCATGGGGGCATAAGCATATAAATCGTGCAGCAGTTTTTGCACTCCCCTCACCTATGCAGGCTTTTTATTACAACCATATTGATTACATAACCGAAAGCGCAGTAGTACCAGATTTAAGAAGGCCCTTACTAAATGATAAAAATGAAGGGCCCCGCCACTATATTGATATAGAAGATTTTGGAAAAATCCCTTTAAGTGATTTTCCTAAAACCACAGCCGAGGCATATAAGAAATATGATAGTGCCTTCCTGAATAAAACCGGCAACCTGCCGTGGTATATTCAAAACTTGACGCAGAAATTGACAGATGCTTTTCGCAAAAGAAATAAATCAGAGATACTTTTTTTATCAGGTGAGTTGGCGCATTATGTAGGAGATGCGCACATGCCTTTACATACTTCCTCAAACCATGATGGACAACTCACAGGGCAAAAAGGCGTACATGCTTTATGGGAGTCTTTACTTCCGCAAATGTTTGGTGACGCATACAATTTTCGTACACCTCCTGCAAAATATTTGAGTGACATACCAAGTGCTACATGGCAAATGATTGGACAATCACATGCTCTCGTAGATACTGTTTTAATGGCTGAAATGAGTGTTCGTAATAAGATACCACTGGCAGAGAGGTATAAGAAAGATAGTTTAGGCAATCCGGTTTTATTTTATAATTCGCCTGTTTATTCTGATGAATATGCATTGCAATTTCATAATGCCCTAAAGGGAATGGTGGAGAAACAACTGCGTTTGTCCATCACTGATGTCGCATCTTATTGGTACACTGCATGGGTAAATGCAGGTAGTCCTAATCTTATTTCATTAGACGATCCTCATCTTACAAAACAAAATCGTAAGAATTATAAGAAAGAATTAAAAGCGTGGAGACATGGAAGATTATTAAATCTTTCTTTAGAAAAAGAATAAAGAATTTCACGCAAAGACGCAAAGGTTTAAGGCGCAAAAAAAATTTTGAGCCCCAGGAAAGTAAATAAGTGTGCCAGATAAAAGCCATGACGTTAAATCACAATAGAAAATTTATTTCTTAGCGACTTTGTTCCTTCGCGCCTTTGCGTGAAAGTCGCTTCCTTTAAAGATACCACACAGGATTGCGGCGGGAATTCTTGATATAATTTTTAATATTCATCCAGAAGGCGAAGAAAAAATAAAAAATTACCGGTGACCCCATCGTAAGAAATGATATATAAATAAAATACCTCCGGATAACTGATGTTGCCACACCCATCTTCTCTCCGATTGCAGAGCAAACACCGAAAACCTGCCACTCGATGAAGTTTTTTATTTTATACATGAAACAAATGTAAAGAAAAAATTGACTGGATCATAAATCCTACACCAAAAATACTTCCAGAAAGGCGCCTAAGATGAACCAATTTTTGGAAAGTATTCCACCATAGCATTCTCTTTAATTAGCACATTATCTCATTTTCCAATTAGCACATTGAATTTTTATTCTTTAATTTTGCGCAGAAATTTTATACATATCAAAATAATTTTAGATGGTTTTTGATTTGGAAATGATCCGCAGCTTTTACGAAAGCTATACCCAAAAAATTGATGAAATAAGAAAAATAGTCAATCATCCCCTTACTTTAACTGAAAAGATTTTATATACGCATTTATGGAAAACTACCACTGCAGTAGATTTTCAACGTGGAAAAGATTATGTTGACTTTGCCCCGGACCGGGTAGCCATGCAGGATGCAACAGCTCAGATGGCCCTTCTCCAATTTATGCAATCCGGCAGAACAAAAGTAGCAGTTCCTTCTACGGTCCACTGCGACCACCTGATACAAGCCGAAGTAGGCGCAGGCCCAGATCTTTCAAAAGCCAAAACACAAAACAAAGAAGTCTATGATTTCCTGGCTTCTGTATCTGATAAATATGGAATTGGTTTTTGGAAACCCGGTGCGGGAATTATTCACCAGGTAGTATTGGAAAATTATGCTTTCCCCGGAGGCATGATGATCGGAACAGATTCACACACTGTAAATGCAGGTGGCCTGGGTATGGTGGCAGTTGGTGTTGGTGGCGCAGATGCATGTGATGTAATGGCCGGACTTCCATGGGAATTAAAGTTTCCTAAAATAATAGGAGTAAAATTAACCGGTAAACTTAGTGGTTGGACATCGGCAAAAGATATTATTTTAAAAGTAGCGGGCATACTTACAGTAAAAGGCGGAACCGGTGCAATTGTAGAATATTTTGGTGATGGAGCAACTTCACTTTCATGCACGGGCAAAGGAACTATTTGTAATATGGGTGCAGAAATAGGAGCCACCACTTCTATTTTTGGTTATGATAAAAAAATGGCTGCATACCTTAATGGCACAGGCAGAAAGGATATTGCAGACATGGCCGATAAATTGCAAAAAGAATTAACCGGCGATAAAGATGTTTATAAACATCCTGAAAAATATTTTGACCAGGTAATTGAAATCGATTTATCAAAATTGGAACCTCACGTCAACGGGCCTTTCACACCCGACCTCGCATGGCCCATTTCAAAATTTGCTGCGGCAGTTAAGACCAACAACTGGCCGGAAATTTTAGATGTTGGCCTTATTGGTTCATGCACCAATTCATCTTACGAAGACATCACTCGCGCAGCTTCCATCGCACAACAGGCAAGTGAAAATGGCATCACTGCAAAATCAGAATTTACCATTACACCAGGCTCTGAGCAGGTGCGCTATACAGTACAGCGCGATGGATATCTTGATACATTTGAAAAGATGGGTGGAGTAGTTTTGGCAAATGCGTGTGGCCCCTGTATAGGTCAATGGGCAAGGCATAATACTGACCCTTCAAGGCGCAATAGCATTGTAACTTCTTACAACCGCAATTTTGCTAAAAGAAATGATGGCAATTCCAACACACATGCATTTGTCGCATCTCCTGAAATCACGACCGCCCTTGCAATAGCGGGCACATTGATGTTTAATCCGCTCACAGATTATCTGACAAATGATAAAGGTGAAAAAATAAAATTGAAAGAGCCAAAAGGTATCGAACTTCCTGTAAAAGGTTTTGATGTGGAGGATGCCGGATACCAGGCGCCCGCAGAAGATGGTGGCCATATTAAAGTGGTTGTATCTCCTACTTCAGACCGGCTGCAATTGTTAGAACCATTTGCTGAAAATACACCTGCGAATCTTAAAGATTTAAGATTACTTATAAAAGCAAAAGGTAAATGTACCACTGACCATATTTCTATGGCAGGACCATGGCTTAAGTATCGTGGACACCTTGATAATATCAGTAACAATTTATTGATAGGCGCTGTAAATTTCTTCAACGAACAAACAAATCTTGTAAAAAATCAACTCACCGGCGTTTACGGACCACTCCCTGAAACACAAAGAGCTTACAAAGCTGCAGGCATCGGCACAGTGATTGTTGCTGATGAAAATTATGGAGAAGGTTCTTCCCGCGAACATGCTGCTATGGAGCCGAGACATCTTGGTGTAAGAGCTGTAATTGTAAAATCATTTGCGCGTATCCATGAAACAAATTTGAAAAAACAAGGATTACTCGGAGTAACTTTTGCAGATAAAAATGATTACGATAAGATCTGTGAAGATGATGTGATTACTATTTCAGGTACAGAAGATTTTCGCGTAGACAAGCCGCTGGTAGTGCATCTTACACATGGCGATGGAAGCAAAGATTCCTTCATGGTAAATCATACCTACAATGAACAACAGATAGAATGGTATAAGGCCGGTGCTGCACTAAATATTATCAGAAAGAATTTTGCAGGAGCTTAGAGTTTGTAATTTTAAAGTTTAAACTCTTACTTTTTATTTATTGATTCTTCTCATAATTTAGGATCATGAGACACCTGAAATATTTTTTTTATAATTATTTTTACCGCATTACTATCTTGTTCCTGCAAACGTAATTCCTATAAAAACTTTGATTGTAAAACAATAATATTTATGGCCAGTTTTGAGTGAGTGCGGCTGATGGAAAAGGTTTGGTATTTGGATCATTTAAAATTTTTGATACAAATCAAATTAAATTTTATTCCTTACATGGAAGACACTACTTTTTTCAAATTTAAAGCCACCCCTTGCAACAAAGGCACTCAGAAAATAAAAAAGTAATAATGAAAGATTGTTATTTGTGGAGATGGAGACAAATACCTGCAAATTGTTGACTTGTTATCAATAATTATAAAAACATTCTTCTCACCCAATTAATGCTGGCCTCTGAGTAATCTCATGGTAGCACACACATTCGGTATTGTAATAGTGAAAGACAACACTTTTCCTGGTTTTTTCTTTATTAATGTGTGGCTCTCCGCCATGCAATAAGTTGGCATGCCATATTAGTAAGTCACCTTTTTTCGCCGTAAAGATTTTCTTTTCCATTTGGTTATCCTGTACTTTATTTTCAAGCATACTTTCATATGCACTATAATCTTTTTCACCGAGCAAAAATCTGCTACCCTCGTTATCATAATCTGCATTAAAATAATAAGGCAACTTTTGACTTCCGGGATAATAATGCAAAGGACCATTGTCTGAATCTATGTCCTCTAGTGCAATCCAAATACCTAGTAGGCCACCAGTAGGGTAAGTAGTCATGTGTATACTGTCAGAATGTGTTTTTTGCTCACTGCCCTTAAAAAAATTAATACTTTGAAACAATTGAACATCACCACCAATCAAAGATCTCAGCAGTTCCAACAAATCCGGATCATTCGCAACTTCTCTTAATGCTTCAGAATGATGAATAGCAAACATTATTTTTTGCTTCTCATTAAATTTAATTTTTCCTTGCTGCAATAATTTGTCAATCTCAGCATTGATTACATCAGTCTGCTTGCCTGAAAGATAATTTCCAATACGCGCATATCCGAGCATTTCAAAGTTTAAAATACTCTGCTGAGAATCGCTATCAAGTCTCTTAAAGATGGCAGTATTTTCCGATATAGTTTTTATTTTTTTTTCTTCCCCAACTGCTCCGCAGTTTACAAAATCTTTGCTGGATACGGATGAATAGTATT
The DNA here is from genome assembly GCA_040006135.1 of Ginsengibacter sp. GTDB lineage: Bacteria > Bacteroidota > Bacteroidia > Chitinophagales > Chitinophagaceae > Ginsengibacter. The sequence continues at coordinate 13,868 of JBDTXP010000027.1, forward strand.
TCTTTTTAAGACCAAGCTTTTTATAAACAGGAATATTATGAAGTAATTTTTTCTTTTGGAAAAAATTATAAAATGCGTACAAAAATTTAAATCTTCTAATCATTGCTCATTATCTATTAGCTATTACATTGAGATAATACAAAAGTCACATAAATTTTTTGTTTGGTCTGATCAAATAATATCGGATTCACATAAATTCATAAACATTTCCCAACTCTTAAGCCTTTTTTGAGATACGCTTGAAAAGCTTAAAAAAGAATATCTAAATTTTGCCACTTTGATATAGAAAGCAGTTCAATGTTTCCACGCAAGAAGTTTTTATAATATCTTAACCTTATTATTCAATTATAATTTAATGCCTTTAGATAAAATTAAAGAGCGGTTTATCACTTTTGCAGAAACTGAATGCAAAGGAAAATCTTTACTTTATTATCAATTAAGTAATCAGGTTGCAACTGATGAAGCCATATTAAAAATTGCTTCCAAAACAAGGACTGGCCAACCTATTCCCAATATTTTTTTTGCGGCTGTTCATTATATATTGCTAAAAAAATCAGCGAACGAATTAGCAAATTACTATCCATCAATTCAAAAAAAACAAGTATCTGAAATTCCATTCTCTCTATTTAAAACTTTCTGCTTAAAAAATGAAGAAAAAATAAATGATATAATTTCAAAGCGCATTGTTCAGACTAATGTAATAAGCCGTTGTTCATATTTAATGCCCATCTTGTCCAAAATAATCTCTGAAGAAAATAAACCCACAACTATTATTGATATTGGAACCAGCGCTGGCCTTACTTTAAATTTCGATCAATATGAATATTACTATAATGATGAAAAAGTATTTGGCAATAGTAAAGTAAAAGTAAAAAGTGATGTTCTACAATCAGCACCTCCAAAGATCTATCCGATTTATCAACGCCTTTCAAAAATAGGAATTGATCAAAACATTATTGACCCAACAGATGAAGATGAAATATTGTGGTTAAAAGCATTGATATGGCCCGATCAAGTTGAAAGATTTACTATTATGGAGGAAGCGCTAAAATTAAAGGGGCTTGAAAATATTAAGTTCATCCAGGCGCAATACATTTCAGATTTTGAAAAAGAAATTTTGAAAATAAATAGGGTCGAAAACTTAATCATCTATTCAACTCATGTTCTTTACCAATTTTCTCCGCAACTAATAGAATCATTCTATTCAATGCTGGATAATGTGGGATCACAAAGAGACTTTTATTTTCTTTCAGTAGAAGGTATAGAAATTATACAGAACCGGAATGATTCAAAAAATATCGTGGTCGAATTAACGCATTACAAAAGCAATAAGAAAAAAAGGACATTTATTGCAGAAACCAATGGACATGGCAACTGGATAAAGTGGAAAAATTAAGGGTCAGTTCATTGACCTCTTTTCTGTACTTGGAAAATATACCAAAAAAAAAACCAAATTTTCAGATTACCCTACTTTCTCACACTCACAGATACATGCCGATCCATGGCACGTCCTGATTCAGATGCAGTTGCAGCGCGGGTTGCATATTGTGAACCATATCCTTCTGCAGAGATTACCTGGTTAGCTACTCCTCTTTGCGCCAATGCATTTTTTGCAGCATCGGCTCTTGCCTGGCTCAGCTTTTTATTAGTATTTGCATCCCCGGAAAGGTCTGTGTATCCACCTATTTTAATTTTTGCATCGGGAAAAGCTTTTAATATTTCGGCAATATTATCCAATTGACGTTCACTCCCGGGAGTAATGGTGGCATCACCAGTATTGAAATTAAGGTTATCAAAATCAAACCACTTGTTTTTTAAAGAATCTGTGCTCAATGATTTCCAATCACTTTTTAGAAAAGTTACCAATTGATCTTCAATGCCTCCACTGTTTGCATCAAGGACTTTTCCATTTGGTAGTTGCACTTTAATTTTTTCTCTTTCAGGAGAAGGATTAATAGCACCACTTGAAGAAGTATCTGTTGTGATCACTTTACTTGTATCCACCTGTGTTACATTTGTTTCTACAGGCTTTGGGCGGCGGCTAAGCCAGATGAGCAATGAAAATGCCGCAAGTATCAATATAATAGGTAGTACCCATGATTTTTCTTTTTTTCTTTCTACGATCTCGTGAGTTGCTGCAGTTACATGAGGACTAGGGCCGCTGAGATTAAAGTAGCCTGGAAGTGCAGTTATCTCCGGTGGCACTGCTGATAAAATGCTATTTTTCTCACTTTTTAGATCATTAGTTAATTCACTTGCAGAAAGATTATTCTGCAATCCATGCCTGCCCAGAAAACCAAGTGCTACAGGGAGAATCAAAGAGAACAATTTTTCTACTGATGTTTTTGAAATACCAGAGTATTTTGAAATTACTGTAGCAATATCATATTGCTTATTTCCAAGTATGCTTTCAATATCAAGATCGCCTTCATCAAAGCCTTGCAGATGACCAACATTTGGAGTGGCATCTAGGTGCTGAACAGCTTCTTTGGATAAATTATAAATTTGATTAGAACATGCTTCCGATGAAGTAGCTTTATGCAAAATAGCAGCCAGACCGGTTGGGATGGCCATCTCAAGCGCAGTAGAAATATTTTTACTTGATTCATCAAGCGAGTTTGCTGCCTGGTTGGGTAGTTCACCTGAGAAATAGTTTTTTACGGCTTTTAAAAAATCGGTTTCCATGATATATTGTATTAAATGATTGAATATTTTTAATTGTCTGGTCTAATAACTACTTTTCAGCCACAAAAAATTAACCAACTTTATTCTATGTCCGAAGTAACTGAAATAAAAAAAGAATTTGAACTGGAAAGGATGATCCTGTTTAGTGATGCAGTTTTTGCTATTGCTATTACACTTCTGGCTATTGATATTAAATTTCCTGAAGTGAGTGAAACAGCAAATAATTCTCAGGTTCTAAAAGCTATGAAGCCACTTTTTGTTCATTTTGGTGGTTTCATTATAAGCTTCTTTTTTATTGGAGCTGTCTGGTGGAGACACCTTGCGATATTCAGATATTTAAGAGATTATGATAAAGGGTTAGTCGCCAGGAACCTGGTATTGCTGTTTTTTATAGCTTGCTTTCCATTTGCTGTTTCAGCATTTACAGAAAATATGAGGCATGCATTTTTGCTTCCGGTAATTATTTATTTTGCTAATATCGCGTTTACGTTTTTTGCCCAATACTTTATTTGCCATTACATTTTTGTTACTAAAAAAGATCTTTGTTATCCAGGCAAGGAAAATGAAAAAAAATATTTACTATTACTGGCGCAATACTCTGCCCTCATTTTTTTGATTACCATGGTAACACTTGCTATCATTTATTTTATTTCCAAAGGTTCGTTTACATCAGTAATAATGGGACTTTACATTTTGCCGATTTTAATGGTCATTTTGAAAAGAAGAATAAAAAAAATTAAACCAGCCAGTCTTAAAAGTAAAGCGTAATGTGGAAATAAAAGATTTATGCGTCTTAGGTATAAATCAAATTTATGCAAACCGCAGAAAT
>JBDTXP010000028.1:0-17204 GCA_040006135.1 Ginsengibacter sp.
TGTATTATCAATTTCAAAATAATTCAGAATGGGAAAAATATAAGCATCCAGTCGGGATAGATTCATCAGTAATTGTCCGGGCATACATGGAGAGCAATGGCAAGAAAAGTAATGTGATCCAAAAAAAATTTTCCTTCAATAAAGCTACCGGTAAAAAAATTTATTTGAAAGAAGCGTCAACCAAACAATACCCAGGTTCCGGCGCCTTTACTTTGGTTAATGGAATTGTAACTTCCAAAGGTTTATCAGAGTCTACAGAATGGTTAGGGTTTGCCGGTAATGATCTGGAAGCCGTAATCGATTTATCTAAAATGGATTCCATACATATGGTAAGTCTATACACACTTGACCAGAAGGGAAGTTGGATTTACCTGCCCCGGGAAGTATCCGTTTTTTTTTCTAATGATGGAAATAATTTTGAAATTCAGCAAACCAAAAAATTAAATCCCACAACAGACAATGATATTAGAAAAATTGACTTGCCTGTCAAGGGTTTTACCAGGTGGATAAAAGTAATAGCCAAAAATGCGGGCATCATCACTGAAGGTTTTCCCGGCGCCGGCAATCCGGCGTGGTTATTTGCCGATGAAGTTGAGATAAAATGAAAAATACTAATTGAGTAAGGTAAAGGTGGGATGAGAATGAAGACTTGCATATTTCCTGACCCGCACTGGCTGGAGACACCTTAAGCTTTTATGAGTTATTTATAAATGATCAAAATCATACAATCTTACGCACCTTTTGAAGCGCTTTTTTGCTTAAATTTGCACTTCCAAAAATTTGATAATGAAAACATCGAGCATCTTAATTCTCATAGGTATTGCCGCAGCTATTGGAGCATTGCTTATGTATTCGGTTGATTTTTCTACATACGACACTATATCCACTGCCAAAGAAAAACAAGGTAAGTACGTTCATATGATCGCCAAACTGGATAAAACAAAACCAATTCAATATGATGCTATAAAAGACCCTAATTATTTATCATTTTATGCGGTGGATAGCCTTGGCGGAAGCACAAAGGTAATTTACAGAAATACAAAACCTGCAGAATTGGAGCAAAGCGAACGTGTAGTATTAAAAGGAAAAATGCAGGGTGAAGTATTTGAATGTGACAATATACTTTTAAAGTGCCCCAGCAAATACAAGGATGATAAAAAAGAATTGGAAAAAACTGTTACCCAATATTAAGACAAGGACATGACTTATGAGAACGAACATCTACTACCCGGACAGGTAGGACACTTTTTTGTTTTACTTGCTTTTGTCTCCTCAATTATTTCTGCAATTTCGTTTTATAAGGCCTCCTCCGTTAATTCTGAGATAGAAAAAAAGAAGTGGCTCCAATTAGCACGGAGCGTATTTTTCATCCAATTTTTTTCATTATTAGCTGTATTCGCGTGTATATATTATATATGCTCCCAACATTATTTTGAATACTTATATTCTTATAAGCATTCTTCAAAAGAACTCGAACCAAAATATCTGCTCGCTTGCATTTGGGAAGGCCAGGAAGGAAGTTTTTTATTGTGGTCGATTTGGCATTGTGTTTTGGGGAGTGTAGTAATCTTTACAGGTAAGAAAAGAGAAGCTGCGGTGATGACTATAGTAAACGTCGCTCAGTTTTTCCTCATGCTAATGATACTGGGCATCTATATATTTGGCACCCGTATCGGTAGCAATCCATTTATGCTTACGCGCAATGAACTTGCTGGTCCTATCTTCTCTCAGCCAAATTATCTTGAGATGATAAAGGATGGTGTGGGGTTAAATGTGTTACTTAGAAATTATTGGATGGTAATTCATCCGCCTGTTTTATTTTTAGGATTTGCGAGTACGATTATTCCTGTTGGTTTTGCTTACTCTTCCCTGAGAAACAAAGATTGGGGAAGCTGGATAAAGCCAGTACTTCCATGGGTTCTATTCAGCGGCCTGGTATTGGGTGTAGGCATAATGATGGGAGGCAAATGGGCGTATGAATCTCTTTCATTTGGTGGGTATTGGGCATGGGATCCTGTTGAAAATGCATCATTGGTTCCATGGATTATTTTAGTGGCAGGGCTGCATTGTATGGCCATTTACAAATCAACGGGTAATGCACTGAGAGCAGCATATTTATTTACCATTCTTACTTATCTATTTGTATTATACTCTACTTTCCTTACACGCACAGGTATTCTAGGCGACACTTCTGTACACTCTTTCACAGAAGCTGGTATGGCAATGAATGTGTTGATTGGGATTTATGTTCTTGGAATCACTGTGCCGGTGCTGTTTCTATTTTTTAAGAATTACAATAAAATTCCTACTATTCAAAAAGAAGAAAATATTACTTCACGGGAATTCTGGATGTTTATTGGTGCACTCATTTTATTTCTGTCAGCAATTTTTATTATTGCAGTGACTTCACTACCTGTTTATAATAAAATTTTTGGCAGCAATCTCGCTGATCCCCAGGATCGGGAATTTACATACAACAAAGTATTGGTGTTGGTTGCAATTATTATTGGACTTCTTACCGGCGCTATCCAATATTTTAAATACAAGCAAACAGGAAAAAAATATATTTTTTCGAAACTGGTGTGGCCATTAGCAATTAGCATTCTAATTATTACAATGGTGGCCCTATTTTATCCAATAGAATACATAAAGAAAGGTTACGGATTTTTAGCAGCAATTTACCTGGCTTTATTTGCAACTATATTTTCTGTGATTGCGAATGCAATGTATATAAAGACAGTTTTGAAAGGAAATTTAAAAGCATCCGGAGCAGCTATTGCACACTTTGGCTTTACAATGATGATCGCTGGTATGCTTATTTCTTCAGGAAATAAAGAAGTGATTAGCGACAATAGTAAGACAGGTGTATTTATACCATTTGATAAAGATCCAACAGGCCGTAGTACAGAAAATCCAATGGAAAACCTCACTTTATTAAAAGGAGTACCTACACCTTTAGGTAAATATACAGTTACCTATATCAAAGATTCAGCTTCGCCAAAAGAAAACAACCGCACTTTTTATTCCTTACACTTTGTAAATAAGGATACTTCTTCTGGTAAGGTGTCAGAAAACTTTGTCCTTTCACCCGATAGCTACCGTATGAAGGATAATAATTTGAGTTCCAACCCGGATACGAGGCATTACCTTACACATGATGTATTCACATACATTTCCACCATTTCTATCCCTAATAAAGATGCGGACACTGCTTCTTTCAAAATGCACGAAATGGCAATTGGTGACTCTGTATTTTTTGATAAAGGATATATTGTTTTGAATAAAATTGAAAAAAATCCGAACAATGAGCGTTACCAGTTTCAACCAACGGATACTGTCCTTGCCGCTGACATAACCCTTTTTAGTAAAGAGGGAACAAGCTATAAAGCAAACCCGGCATTACAGATTCACGACCATGAAATAGAGTTTTTGATTGATACTGTAATCACACAAAATGTTTACATCCAATTTGCAGGTCTCGCCCAGGGAAATAAATTTAAGATCGGTATTAAAGAGAGTAAAAAGCTCACAGACTTTATCACACTTAAGGCATATGTATTTCCTTATATAAATCTGGTTTGGGCCGGGTTGATTGTCATGGCATGTGGATTTCTCGTTTCACTTTTACGCCATGCGAAAGCAGCAAAATGGATTTCCGTTTTGTCTATTTGTTTTGTATTAATTGCGCTTACCTATTTGTTTTTATTTGCAAATGCATAAGTAATAACACCCGGTTTTTGTTAAAGCTTACCCTTTTGTTTACACTAATTACAAATTATTTAAAATTGTTTATAAATTTATGTTGTAATGAGAATCTGTTATAACATCAAAACTTTTTTAGCTGTGATCCTGGTATTTTTATGCCTCTCATCTAAAAGCCAACAGATATCTCCTCAAAATGCATATGATACCATTCTTACTAATGCAATAGTATATAATGGAGATACGATTGAAGCAAAGAGCCTCGCGGGCGTATATGTATGGAATAAGAGAAATAAACCTGAATGGACACGACTTCGGAATGCGATCTACGTAACTTATCCTTATGCCATAAAAGCTGGATATGTTTTCAATGATATTGAAACACATATCTCAAACAATAATGACAAAAAAGCTGTTTCAAAATATATTAATAGCAGGGAGAAGGAATTAAAAAAAGAATTTACGGACCCCCTTAAAAATTTATCTGTATACCAGGGAAAAGTTTTAATGAAACTTATTAACCGACAAACAGGTGGCACTAATTGTTATGATATATTAAAAGAACTTAAGGGTGGTTTTACTGCCAGGGTTTGGCAAACGGTCGCTTTCTTTTTTGGAAGTGATCTTAAGCAACCCTATGATGCTTTTGGGAAAGACGCAGAGATGGAAACAATTGTACAGGAAGTAAGAAGAATGTATGGCTATCCTAGCTAGAGTTTTATTTTTTTCTTGAACCGTCGCGGAGGAGGAATATTTTCCCTTTTTCTTTCGTGAAAATGTCTTTCCTACCTGCCTCCCTTGCTCAAATTTTTTTCATTTTATCCATTCATTCCCGAGTGAAATGTTAGTAATTCTCTTAGTTAAATTTCCTTATTTAGCATTAAGATCTTTCAATATACTATACCTTTACAGCCATTTTATTTAAACAAAAAATAATTGTCGAAAAAATTTTGAGCGATCAGAAAGTAGATATTCTTGCATTTGGAGTACACCCTGATGACATTGAATTGAGTTGTGCAGGAACACTATTAGCCGAGCAAAAAAGAGGAAAGAAAACGGTGATCATTGATTTGACAATGGGCGAATTAGGTACCAGGGGTTCAGCAAAAAGCAGGAAAAAAGAAGCAGAAGATTCTGCTAAAGTATTGAAAGTGAGCCATCGCGAAAATTTGGAAATGAGGGACGGCTTTTTTAAAAATGATGAAGATAACCAGTTAAAGGTTATTAATGTACTTCGCAAATACAGGCCAGAAATCGTTCTTTGTAATGCACCTTCTGATCGCCACCCTGATCATGGCAGGGCTTCAGAACTTGTTAAAGTCAGTGCTTTTTTATCAGGCTTAAAAAAGGTAGTAACCTTGAATGATGGTAATGAACAAAAAGAGTGGAGACCAACTTATGTTTTTAGTTATATACAGGATCAATATTTGCAACCGGACTTTGTTATAGATATTTCAGATGTGATAGAAGAAAAGATTGAGGCAATAAAATGCTATAAGAGTCAGTTTTATAATAAAGATTATAAATCAGATGAGCCCCAGACTTATATTTCCTCTCCACAATTTTTAAATAACGTGATTAGCAGGTCAGAAGAGTTGGGGAAGCAAATAGGGGTAAAACATGCAGAAGGATTTTTATCATCGAAACTTTTGGGCATCAGGGGATTCGAATTTTTAATAAAAAATATTACTTAAAATATTAAATAAAGAAAATGACTACACCAAAATTTATGCAGGGAAAAGGTGATTTCCATACTACTTTAAAAAATAGGGTTAATTCATATTTTGTGGAAAAGCATCGTCCTATGACTGGAAATTTTGCATTGCTTTTTAAAGCAATTCTTTTGTGCCTCGGGTATATATTAATCTATATACATTTATTATTTTTCACACCTGCAGTTTGGATTGCTATTCCTGAATGTGTTTTATTTGGTTTCCTCACTGCTGCAATTGGTTTTAATGTAATGCATGATGGCGCCCACGGTAGTTTTAGCAAGTATAAAATTGTAAATAAAATGGCCGGATTTTCTCTTAATTTTTTAGGGGCCAGCGCAATAATGTGGAACATGAAGCATAACATAATTCATCATACCTATACAAATATTGATGGCGTAGATGATGATATTGAAGCCCAACCCTGGCTGAGATTTGCGACTACACAAAAGAAAATGAAAATGCATAAATTCCAGCATTATTATTTTTGGTTTCTCTATACTCAACTTCATCTTATATGGATATTCATGACTGACTATCAAAAATATTTTAAGAAAAAGATAGGTCCGGTGGCTTTAAGAAAAATGACCATGAAAGAGCACATTTCTTTTTGGGCAGCCAAAATTATTTACGCATTTGCTTTTGTGGCATTACCTATTTGGCTACTCGGTTTCACCACATGGATAATTGGTTTTTTAATCATTACTATGGTGACGGGGTTAGCGATAAGTATTGTATTTCAATTAGCACATACTGTAGAGCACACTGATTTCCCCTTACCAAATGTGATAACTAATAAAATAGAAAACGAATGGGCCATTCACCAGATAAATACTACCGCAAATTTCGCCACGGGCAATAAAGTGATTTCATGGTTAGTGGGTGGTTTAAATTTTCAGATAGAGCATCACTTGTTTCCCCGAATTTCTCATGTGCATTATCCTGCTATCAGTAAGATCATAAAAAGCACTTGTGTTGAATATGGGATTAATTATATTGAATATCCCAAAATGACTAGTGCAATTCATTCACATGTAATGTATCTGAAAAGAATAGGACAGGCTGATTAAAAACTGGTTTACTAAAGGATTGAGGATTTATTTGTAATCTGTAACAAATGTGTAACAAAAAATTGCCATTTTTAAACAATTATTTAAATTCTTTTTTTATTTTTGCAACATGAATACGAAGTATCAATCTCATATTCCTGCTACCTTCCCAGATGCTTCCCGGGTTTGGATCTATCAAAGCTCACGGGAATTTACATCTGAAGAAATTTTACAAATAGAAGAACTGTTAGTGGCATTTAAAAAAACATGGCATAGCCATGGTGAAAAAGTAAAAGATTTCGCTCAATTATTTTTTGGAAGATTTATTATTTTAATGGCTGATGAAACCCATATCAAAGTAGGAGGCTGTAGTACTGATTTTTTAATAAATTATATTAAGAACCTGGGTAAAGACCTTAACACGGAATTTTTTGACCGGAGCAAACTTGCTTTTATTATCAGGGAAAAAGTTCAAATTGTATCTCTCGATGAGGTGAATTCAGCATTGGAAGATGGTTTCCTTACTGCTGAAACTTTGTATTTTAATAATACAATTCTTACCAAGAAAGATTTACTTAATAAATGGATCATTCCAATTAGAGAGAGTTGGCTGGCAGGCAGAATTAATACCTTTACCAGGGCTTAATTCATCTTTAAACCTAATAGGTACTCATTGGAATCTATTTCTTTCCAAACTTCTGATTATTAACTTTCTGCCATACTGTCGGCATCCTTATTTTATTATCTTTGCTCTCCTTTAAAAGAACGGGTTTAGATGTCAGACATTGCTATAGATAAAACACATGACGAAAGCAGGCAAGGTGAAGCATTTGCCACATTAGAAAATAGCCTGATCCCTTTTTCAAAAAAATTTTATATTGAGAGTTATGGATGTGCTATGAATTTTGCTGATAGCGAAGTTGTGGCCTCTATTTTAAAAAATAATGGCTACGGGTTAACTACTCACTTTGAAGAAGCTGATCTCATTTTTGTAAATACATGTTCTATAAGAGAGAAAGCAGAAGATACTATTCGTCAGCGCCTTACTCAATTTAAAAAAGTAAAAAGATATAATCCTGCTTTATTAGTTGGAGTGCTGGGATGTATGGCTGAGCGTTTGAAATCAAAATTACTCGAAGAAGAAAAATTAGTAGACCTGGTTATAGGGCCTGATGCTTATAGAAGTTTACCCAACTTAATTGAAGAGGCAGAAGGAGGACAAAAGGGAGTTAATGTATTATTAAGCCGCGAAGAAACGTATGGCGATATTTCCCCGATAAGATTAAATAGTAATGGAGTCACTGGTTTTGTAAGCATCATGCGGGGTTGTAACAATATGTGTTCATTTTGTGTAGTACCTTTTACCCGCGGTCGAGAACGCAGTCGTGATTCCTATTCTGTAGTATCGGAATGTACTCAGCTATTTAATGAAGGCTACAGGGAAGTAACTTTGCTGGGACAAAATGTGGATAGTTATCAATGGATAGATCCGGCAAATAATATGGTAATTTCCTTTGCGCAGCTCATGGAAAAAGTAGCGCAGATTTCTCCTTTGCTTCGTGTAAGATTTAGTACTTCTCATCCTAAAGATATTACAGATGACGTGTTATTCACTATAAAAAAGTATGACAACATTTGTAAGTACATACACTTACCGGTACAAAGTGGAAGCACACGCATTTTACAAATGATGAACCGCACTTATACTCGTGAATGGTATTTGGCTAAAGTAGATCGCATAAGAGAAATTTTACCGGGTTGCGGATTAAGCACAGATACTATTTCTGGATTTTGTACGGAAACTGAAGAAGATCATCAGGATACGCTATCACTTTTTGATTATTGTGAATATGATCTTGCCTATATGTACTATTATAGCAATAGACCCGGAACTCTTGCTGACAGGCGCTTTGAAGACGATGTACCATTGGATATTAAAAAAAGAAGATTACAGGAGATAGTGAATCTCCATCGCATTCACTCTCTCAAAAGCATGCAGAAAGAAGTAGGGAAAATAGCAACTGTTTTGATCGAAGGCAATTCTAAAAAAAGCGAAAACGATTGGGCGGGACGAAGTGACCAAAATAAAATGGTGATTTTCCCAAAAGAAGGCGATTACAAAAAAGGAGATTACGTGAGGGTATTGGTTGAACGCTGCACAGGAGGAACTTTACTTGGAAAATTAATATTGTAAATAGGCTTAAGCAATCAGGAAAATTACCGTCTCTAAATTTTGTGTTATCGGACAAAAAAATTTTTGGGCCGAAGATTTGATAATCAATAAAATTTAAATAATCATCATATAAATGGATCAACAATCGATAAGAAACAGATTTGGTATTATAGGCGCTTCTCCTGGTCTGACCTACGCGTTGGACGTAGCTATCCAGGTTGCGAATACTGATCTTAGTGTACTAATAAGCGGCGAAAGTGGTGTGGGTAAGGAGGTTTTTTCACAAATTATACATTCACTTTCTGCCAGGAAACATAACCCTTTTATTGCTGTAAACTGTGGTGCTATTCCCGAGGGAACCATTGATTCTGAATTGTTTGGACATGAGAAAGGATCTTTTACAGGTGCTGTAGATGGACGTAAAGGATATTTTGAAACAGTAAATGGTGGAACAATTTTCTTAGATGAAATAGGCGAAATGCCCCTGGGTACTCAAGCCCGGTTATTGAGGGTATTGGAAACCGGTGAATATATTCGTGTTGGTTCTTCAAAAGTGCAAAAAACAGATGTAAGGGTAATAGCTGCGACGAATAAAGATTTATTGGAATATACACATAACGGAAAATTTCGGGAAGATTTATATTACCGGCTAAATACGGTGCCAATAAGAGTACCAGCGCTGCGGGACAGGAAAGAGGATATAATTTTATTATTTAGAAAATTTGCGGCTGATTTTGCGGACCGTTATAAATCGCCTCCAGTGCAATTGGAAGATGCCGCAAAGAATATGTTGATCAATTATTCATGGCCGGGCAATGTCAGGCAATTGAAAAACATGGCAGAACAACTTTCAGTTCTATCAAGAGGCAAAGAAGTAACAAGTGAAGAATTAACTAAATACCTGCCAGATAATACGCGTAGCCGGTTACCAGTGCTAGCCTCAGCAGCTTTTAGAGATGGGGTACAAACTGAATTTACCAATGAAAGAGAAATTTTATACAAACTTTTTTTCGACGTAAAAAAAGATGTCACCGAATTAAAACGGTTGCTTTTCGAAGCTGTCCAAAATCCTGCGGGATTAAATAATCTTAAGCAATACCAGTCGGAGCCTGTAATGCAGGAAGTATATAAAAATTCTTTATCCTCATCCCAGCCGGTATTATGGAATAATAACACTAATAATAATAATGGCAATACACATGAAAGTGATATAAATGATCACCAGGAAATAGAAGAATCATTAAGTATTGTGGATGCTGAAAAAGACCTTATCGTAAAGGCATTGAAGAAACACAGAGGTAAAAGAAAAGACGCTTCCAGCGACCTGGGCATTAGTGAGAGAACCTTGTACAGGAAGCTCAAAGAATATGATATTAATGAGTAACAGGAATAAGTAAACGCTTTTAATAAGGCACATGAGTTTAATAAAAAAAACTAAACATTATTTAATTTTTGCAGCAGTATTTTCTACCTGTTGTTTTGCTACCTGTAAATACGGAACTAAGGATGTATCCCCTATACCCGCTGATATTAAAACCTTCAGAGTAAATTATTTTCAGAATAAGGCGCGCTATGTTAATCCGCAGGTAACACCTAAGCTAACTGAAGATTTGAAGCAAAAAATAATAGGTCAAACCAGGTTAAGACAGGTTAACGATGATGATGCTAATTACGACATAAGCGGTTATTTATCTGATTATAGCGTGACAACAAGTGGTGTAGCAAATCAGGCAGCCGGAACAAACAGGTTAAATGTTACCTTTCATCTTATCTTCAAGAATAACGTGAATCCTAAACAAAATTTTGAAACTGATTTTACGAATAATTATGATTTTGATGCACGAATGACGCTTCCCCAGGAAGAAGCTGCACTCGGAGATAAATTAATTAAAAATATTACTGAAGCTATATTTACGCGCATTTTTTCAAACTGGTAAATGGTCATGAGCAATTTAACTATTTCTAATATCTCTATTCCCCCTACATCTCCTGAACAGGAAGTGTTGGAAAATATTGTAAGAGATTTCCCCGAAAGTGCGTATGCCAGGCTGCTTTTAATGTATCAAAGAAAAAATAATGAATCAGCGGCCTATGGCAGGCTTATAGAAGAAAATTTTTTATATTTTAAAAATGCCCGCTGGATAAAGTTTCTTTTAAATGACTGGTCATCGCAAACAGAAAGTAGTGATACAGGTCATTATGCGATCTCTTTTCCAAAACCGGGGGAGCATGTTCAGGAATTATCGGTAAATGAAAATTTAAATGCATTAGTTGAAACACCGAATTCAGACAACTTTTTTAACGGGCAATCAGAACAATTGGCTCAGGAAATTTCTGAAGAAATACCAGGAGATAAAAGTGAAATAAATGACTATAATGAAGATATCGCAGAAGCATCTCCAAATGAAACCTTAACTGTACCTGCAGCGGAAGAGGATGCACCCCTATTCGAACCTTTACATACTACAGACTATTTCGCTAGCCAGGGCATTAAAATCTCAGAAGAATCGATAAGCGATGATAAATTGGGAAAACAAGTTAAGAGCTTTACCGAATGGTTAAAGAGTATGAAGAAGATCCATCCTTCAAAATTGGTGATGCAAAATGAGGGAATAGAACAATTGGTGCAAACTGCCGCGGAACAGTCCAACACTGAAGCAGATATAATCACCGAAGCTATGGCAGACGTGCTTTTGCGCCAGGGGAAAATCGCAAAAGCAGTAGAAATTTATGAAAAATTAAGTTTGATTTATCCCACTAAAAGCGCTTACTTTGCAGCCAAAATTGAAAGTTTAAAACAACAATAAATGTTATTCATATTCGGCACTATAATTATCCTCGCCTCTATAATTCTTGGGATTATAATATTGATACAAAATCCTAAAGGCGGTGGCCTCACTTCCTCTTTGGGTGGTTTTGGTAACCAGTTAATGGGCGTAAAACAAACTACTGATATTTTAGAAAAAGGAACATGGGTTTTTGCAGGCATTATTGGTGCATTATGTGTTACTTCCGCTTTATTTATTCCAAAAAGTGGAGAAACAAACTCAAGGGACAGATTGATAAATGAGGCACCTGTAGGCACTCCGATGGCGCCGAAAACACAGGCTGTTCCACTTCAATCCGCACCGCAACAGCAACAGCCCCCTACTCCTCAACAATAAAAAAAAATTATTAAACTTTGTACCCTGTCTAAAAAGATAGGGTTTTTTATTAAAAGTATTTTCAGAAAAACATTTTACCTCATTATATGAAGAAGGTCATTCGTTTATTTTTCTTTTTAATTGTGATTGCAGGGTTAATCATTGCATGGATGGTCTTTGGGCCCGGCATACATAATTCAGCAAGCAAATTCTTATATATAAAATCAGGCAGTACCTATAGCGATGTAAAAGACAGCCTTTATAAGAATGGAATGGTAAAAAATGTATTTGTGTTTGACAAACTTGCACAATTTGCAAAATATAAGCAGAATATAAAGCCAGGAAAATATAAAGTACCGAATGGCATGAGCCTTTATCATTTAATAAAAATGTTGCGTGCGGGAAGGCAGGAACCTGTAAACCTTGTTATAATAAAACTGCGCACAAGGGATGATTTAGCAAAAAAAATTGCAGCAAATTTTGAAACTGATTTAAAAACGGCAATTGATTTTTTTGATAATAATGATTCACTGGCAGCTTTTGGTTTGGATACAAATACCGTAATGACCTCTGTTATTCCTAACACATATACTTTTAAATGGACCACTCCATTAAAAATTATTTTTCAAAAATTAAATAGTGAAGAGAAAATATTCTGGAATGATCAAAGGTCAGAAAAGGCTGCCCGCCTGGGTTTGACACCCAAACAAGTTTATACGCTTGCTTCAATCGTGGAAGAAGAAACTAATAAATTGTCCGATAAAGGAAAAATTGCAAGCGTTTATCTAAATAGAATTTCTAAAGGGATGAGACTAGCTGCTGATCCCACAATCAAATTTGCAATGAAAAATTTTGGTATTAAAAGAATCTATCATAGTTACCTTGATTATCCGTCTCCTTATAATACCTATACTCATGCAGGGCTACCACCTGGCCCTATATGCACACCGTCTATAAAGACAATTGATGCTGTATTAGATGCTCCGGCTACAAATTATTTATTTTTCGTAGCCCGGTCTGATTTTTCAGGATACTCTGATTTTGCTGAAACTTATGCTCAACACCTGCTATATGCTAAAGCATATCAACGGGCTTTGGACAGTTTAATTCTCAGTAAGCAACAAAAAAATTAATGCTTATTAAGCATGTCATAAAACTATTTTTAACGAATGCATCCAATTAAATACCTGGTAAGAAAAAGCCGAAGATGGTATCCACCAGGGTTTCAGGGTATTTCTTTATATGAAGTATTAAAATATATTTTTAAAAAATTTGATGGCCCTAACCTTACAGAAAAAGCTGCCGCTATTTCTTATAATTTTATTATGTCCGTGCCACCCACGTGCCTGTTCTTGTTTACCCTAATTCCAAACCTGCCATTTATTTCCAAAAGGAGTTTAAAATTTCAATTGCACAATCTCATCCGCGATATCATTCCTTCCCACACTTATAATTCAGGCTTTATAGATTTTGTGGATAGTTTTATAGATGGCTCCAAAATCGGTCTTATATCATTTACTTTTATTCTTTCACTTTTTTTTGCGTCCAGTGGTGTGATAGGACTTATGCGGTCATTTAACAAAGACTATGTCGGTTTCGAAAAAATAAGAGGTCTGGAAAAAAGATGGGAAGCTATTAAATTAACCTTAATGCTATTCGGGCTTTTATTATGCTGCCTCGTACTTTTATTGCTGCAAAGAAATATTTTAAATTGGTTAGGCATTCGGAATACTGACGTTCGAAATTTAATATTATATGGTAAATGGATTTTTATAATCGGGCTTATCTTTTATTCCTTTGCATTCATTTATCGCTATGCTCCTTCTACTACCAAAAGATGGAAACTTGTTTCACCAGGAGCAGTAATCGCCACTTTCCTCAGCATACTTATCACCATAGCATTTACCTTTTTTGTAGATCAGTTTGGCAGATATAATATTTTGTATGGATCCCTGGGTACAGTGATGGTATTAATGATAATGATATTTCTCAATTCACTGTCCGTATTAATCGGTTTTGAATTCAACCTCACCATACATACTTTAAAAACTGAAGCAGAAAAAAAGGAGTTGAAATAACTTAATCCCACACTAATTGGTGCGTATCCTTAATTACACCCATTACAAATACACTCTGCACCTGCCCTACATTTTCGATCTCACTGAGTTTGTTAACATGAAAATCATAATAGGTATTCATATCTGCGCACACAACTTTTAGCATAAAATCGAACTCACCTGAAATACTGAAACATTCGATCACATCATTCATCCCCTGGATGGCTTTAATAAATTTGACACCTGCATTCTTGCCATGCTGCCTGATAGATACATAACAGATCACAGTTAATGCCTTATTCACTTTTGCACCATCGATCAGTGTTGCATATTGTTTTATAACCCCCTCTTCCTCCATTCGCTTTATGCGCTCATGCACAGGAGTTGTACTCAGGTGAATTTTAGAAGAAATCTCCTTAATGGTAATTCGCGCATTCTGCTCAAGTAATTTTAAAATGGCCAAATCTTTTTTATCGGGTACAAAGCTCATAGATGATTTGCTTTTTTATTTGAAGATTTTTGAACAAAATACTCTAAATATTCTTTTTAATGACATAATTAGGTTATTTTATTCTAAATAAGTTATAATGATTAGGATTTCATTCTATTTAAATTAGATTTGCACTTTATAAAATTTAAACAAATCAAAATGTCTTCAATTACAAAAAACAAGATTGACTTTAGCCTTGATTATAAGGTAAAGGATATGAGCCTTGCTGAATGGGGCCGCAAAGAAATTAAGCTGGCAGAGGCAGAAATGCCAGGTTTAATGGCTTTACGCGAAGAATTTGCAAAGCAAAAACCTTTGAAAGATGCACGCATAGCAGGTTGCCTTCATATGACCATCCAAACTGCAGTGCTGATAGAAACCTTAATTGACCTTGGCGCTGAAGTGAAGTGGAGCTCATGCAATATTTTTTCAACACAAGATCAGGCTGCTGCTGCTATTGCGGCCGAAGGAATTGGTGTATTTGCCTGGAAAGGACAAACACAGGAAGAAAGTGATTGGTGTATTGAACAAACCCTATTTTTCGGAAGTGAAGACCGTCCTCTAAATATGATACTTGATGATGGTGGCGACCTTACCAATATGGTATTTGATCAATACCCTGAATTAATTCATCATATCAAAGGCCTGTCTGAAGAGACTACCACTGGAGTTCACAGGTTGTATGAAAGAATGGAGAAAGGAACCTTACCTATTCCTGCTATTAACATCAACGACTCAGTTACCAAATCAAAATTTGATAACAAATATGGTTGTAAAGAAAGTCTTGTAGATGCAATAAGAAGAGCTACAGATGTGATGATGGCAGGCAAAGTGGCTGTTGTAGGTGGTTATGGAGATGTAGGTAAAGGATCAGCCGCAAGCTTACGTGGTGCTGGTGCAAGAGTAATTGTTACCGAAATAGATCCTATATGTGCGTTGCAGGCGGCTATGGATGGGTTCGAAGTTAAAAAAATGATTGATGCAGTAAAAGAAGCAGATATTATTGTAACTGCTTCAGGTTGCAGAGATCTTATCAGGAAAGAGCATTTTTTAGAAATGAAGGATAAAGCTATTGTATGTAATATCGGGCATTTCGATATCGAAATTGATATTGCCTGGTTGAACAAAAATTATGGAAATACAAAAGATACTATCAAACCACAGGTAGATAAATATACTATTGATGGGAAAGATATTATTGTTCTTGCGGAAGGACGCCTTGTGAACCTGGGTTGTGCAACAGGTCATCCAAGTTTTGTAATGAGTAACTCATTTACTAATCAGGTACTTGCTCAATTGGAGCTTTGGCTTCATGCTGATAAGTATGAGAATAAAGTATATGTTTTACCTAAGCATTTAGATGAGAAGGTAGCAAGATTACATTTGAAAAAAATAGGTGTAGTACTTGAAGAATTAACAACTGAACAAAGTACCTACCTGAATATACCTAAAGAAGGCCCTTATAAGCCGGAAATGTACAGGTATTAATAAATACTTTTTTAATATTTTTTTGAAACCACTTTAACAGGTGGTTTTTTTATGTTATAACAGCAAAGAATACATGAAAAATGGTAAAATCGGTCTCCAAAAAAAGCTTTATTTTTTTTGGATTTTAAATTATGGAACGTTACCTTCGACCGGCTTGAGAAAATAATTACTTAATATTTACGTTTATAATAATGCTGGTACGGGAGTATTGTACCTTTTTTATCATAAATGCTATAATCCTCAAAGAATATATGAATAAACTCAAAGTAAAGAGCCTGGCAGTGATTTTCACTTTGTCGATCACAACATGCTCTTTTGCCCAGAATACAAACAAATCTGCGTTTATAAGTGCAGACGAATCAAAAACAAATAACCTAATTAATGGTATTTCTTTTACTCCCGACGGCATACTTCGTACGTATGAAAGCGGGGGCTCAAAAAGCATAAAAGTAGAAACCGTTCCTGTCGTTTCACTTGCTGATGAAACAAAAACAGAATCTACAATCGGTACAATTGAAAAATTAAGTCATCTGCAATTCAAATACGCAATGATGCTTAATGTGGATGTTGAATCCTTAAAAAATATTTCATTACTGGGGTTTATTGAGAATTGGTTCGGCACACGTTACCGTTTTGGAGGTACTACTAAAAGAGGAATTGACTGTAGTGCGCTTACTGGAAGTTTATTACTCGCAGTTTACGGTTTTGCAATGCCACGAACTGCGCGGGAGCAATATGACGCGACAGAGCATATCGATAATAAAGATTCATTAAAAGAAGGTGATCTTGTATTTTTTAATACCCGCGGTGGTGTATCTCACGTTGGGTTATATCTTGAAAATAATTATTTCGTTCATGCATCTTCCAGCCAGGGAGTCACGATAAGTAATCTTGATGACCAATATTATGCAAAAAGGTTTATTTGCGGCGGAAGGGTGAATCAATAAAGTCTTGTACATTTTTTTTAAAGAGAATCGAAATTTGGTTCTCTTTTTTTTTGCAAATTTCATTCAAAAAAAAAGCATAAATGCTTTCAAATCTTGTTTGCCTATTTGATAATATTGCAACCCATTGCCCGGTGGCGGAATTGGTAGATGCATCCCGTTACATATAGGGACGTATGCAAGGATTTGCCCATACCCACTCTATCATCCATGTATTATAATTTGTTCCCACAAATAATTAAATAACAGTTTATTGCCATCTTAATATCCCCTAATTAAATTTTCGTTTTAAAGAAAAGCGAACCTGAAATTTTTTCTAATTTCTTCATTCTAAAAAGTTGATTGCAAATTTTGTTTGCCTATTTGAAAAATCGTAATATTGCAACCCGTTGCCCGGGTGGCGGAATTGGTAGACGCAGCAGACTCAAAATCTGCCGTTCGCAAGG
>JBDTXP010000029.1:0-16997 GCA_040006135.1 Ginsengibacter sp.
GAACTATGCTGAACGTTGAAACCTTTGTTATTTAATTCATTAGTGGTACTCCATGTAATCTCCACTTTATTATTTTTTACTGCTGCCTTTAGATTTAATCCAGAAACAGGTAATAAGGTAAAGTTATTCCTGGAATATTGTAACATCCATTCATAAACATTTACACCATTCTCCTTGAAATTCAAATTATAGGTTGCCGTCCACGCGTCATGATCCGTACTGGAAAAAATAGTTTTTTTAGCTAATGGATTGGGTGGAGCAGGTTGATTATCAATATTATTTACAAAATTAATTGTATATGATGAAGGGACAGTAGGGTCCTGATCATTATGAGTAGCCCAAACCGCAACGTTTCCAGCAGCAATATTCTCGCATCGAAAATTTGCAGGCCATGCTGCACCGCTGATGGGAACAATAGCCGCAATCCTGTTCGCATAAGATACATCTTCGCCAGGATATTCCCATACTACTCCTCCACCCATACTTAGTCCAGTAAGGTAAATGCGGGAAGTATCTACCCTGTAATTTTTAATGGCATAATTAATAATATTATCAATATCGTAGGGGTACGGCCATATTGTAAATTGAGGGGATAATACAATAAACTTAAAAGTCTTCTGATTCACCGTAAAAGATTCAGGAAAAATACCCTGAGATATCTGTAAGGGCGTTCCGTTAGCAAGCACTCTGGATAATTGTGCCTGAGAACCGTCACCCAATTCTCCACGACCATGCACAAAAATTAGAAGTGGATATTTATTACTTCCGGCTGAATAACCTGATGGAAGGTACTCATAATAACCGTTAGAATTCACTGTCATGGAAACGCCATATTTAGCAGTTTGTACCTGAGCCATAACCGAAAAAGGACTAAAGACGGAAATAACAAGAAAGCATAAAATAGCAGCAGAGAAAATGTAGACGTTTTTCATATAAATGTAGTGGGATATTGTGAAATTCAAGAATTCGCGCTAATAAGGCAAAAACTATTCCAAAACCTGGGTTTTAATTTGTTAAGGCATTAATTTCTTCAAAGCATTACTTTTAATAAAATCTTTCAAGCTGAAAATCAATTTCACGCAAAAAAAAACTTTGAAAAAAAACCTGAAATTACTGTTGAAAATTGTTGTAGCCTTCATTGGGTTAATCCTTATTATTTATTTTATCTTATTAGGATATGTGGCTACTCATAAAAAATATCTTATTTCCAAACTAAGTGAGGAAATGAGCAAAAGAATAAATGGTAATGTAAAACTCCAATCGATAGATGTTGGGGTCTTCAATTCATTTCCAAATATTTCATTAGTAATAAGAGATTTATCAATTAGTGATTCGATGGTAGCTGTGCATCACCATACCTTTTTTAAAGCAAAAAAACTGTTTGTTTCTATGGCCTTCTCTTCCCTGATTAAAGGTCAATTTCAGTTAAAGGGAATTACTTCAGAAGACGGCACAATTGACATCTTTACAGATTCGTCGGGCTATAGTAATGACTATCTTTTAAAACCTCACAAAGACAATAATATTAAAAGTAAACCATCGGAAAATTCTTCAGTTTTGTCTTTTTTAAAACTCAAGAATTTCAGATTTATAATTGATGATAAGCGTAAAGATAAATTGTATGATATCGCTGCAAAGAAACTTGTTTTAAAATTTTCGGATCAAGATTCTATTATACGCATAAATACAGATGCTGATTTGTTTATACATAGCCTGGCATTCAATTTAGAGCGGGGCAGCTTTTTAAAAGAAAAATCTTTCGTGGGTGATTTTACACTGTTATTTCATAAAATAAAAAAACAACTCACGGGTGATAAAAATAAAGTTGAAATAGATAATCAGCCATTCATTATTTCTAGCCGTTTTGACCTGCAAGGTCCCAACCCGGAATTTTATATGTCGGTTGAAACAAAAAAACTTACGTATAATTTAGGCAAATCTTTACTCCCTGTTAAGATTGCGCAATCGCTCTCCATTGTTAATGTCGATGAGCCTGTAGATGTCTCAGCCATAATAGACGGTCCGTTAAAAGGTGGTGATCCAAAAATAAATGTGCAATGGCAGGTTGGAAAGACAGATTTAATAACACCTTTCACCTCCTTTACCTCAGCATCTTTCAACGGATCTTTTACCAATCATGTTAATGATTCCCTTCCCAGGAAAGATCCTAACTCAAAAATTATTATTACCGATTTCTCTGCCGAATGGAACGGCATTTCTGTATCCTCCAAGGTTATGGAAATAAATAATTTATCGGAACCAATTTTAAGTGCTGATTTGCAATCAAATTTTGGTCTTGAAAAGCTCAACGAATTGTTAGGTTCTCAAGCGATATCACTCACAAGTGGTAAGGCTTCGGCCCTGCTTACCTACAAAGGACCATTGCTCAATAACAATCAGCATAATTCACTATTAAATGGAGAGATAAATTTCAATGATGGAAATATTTTATATACTCCCCGGAATGTGAATTTAAAAAATGTAAATGGAAAGTTACTTTTCAATAATTCTAAGGTACAGGTAAGTAATCTTCGGTGTGATGTTTTGGATAATAAAATAATTATGAATGGAAGCGCTGACAATCTTATTAGTCTCCTGAATACCGAACCAAATAAAGCAATAATTAACTGGAATATTTATAGCCCTAAACTTAACCTCGCTTCTTTTATATATTTATTAAAAAACAGGAATGCTACCAGTCGTAAATCATCAGGGAAAAACAAACTCGGGAAGATTTCGGCCCAGATAGATGATCTCCTTGATCGGGGAAGTATAAACCTGGATATTAAGGCGGACAATGTCATTTACAGAAAATTAAATGCCAGCAATTTTTCTGCACACGTAGCTCTTTACCCGGAAAGTTATCAGGTAAAAAATGTAATCATGTATATAAATGGCGGGAGCATCAATTTAAATGGAATCCTTTCTAATAAGGCTAATAATCAACATGCGGGAAATTTTTCAGCAGCAATGAAAAATATTGATATAAATAATATTTTTAAAGCTTTTAATAATTTTGGGCAAGATGGTATTGTAGCAGACAATTTATCAGGGAAACTGGATGCCACAGTAAAAGGAGCACTTATAATAAATGATGAAGGAAAAGCTTATCCTAATAGCATTACTAGCCAGGTGGACTTTTCTTTAAAGAATGGCGCCCTGATTAATTTCTCTCCAATTCAAAAGATCCAGGAATTTATTTTCAAAAAACGAAATTTTAGTGATATAAAATTTGCAGAACTAAAAAATAAATTGGAGATAGCAAATGAGAATATAAAAATTAACCGCATGGAAATAGCTTCTTCGGTAATTCGCGTTTACGTGGAAGGGATTTATAGCTTGAAAGGTAATACTGATCTAAGCATTCAAATTCCTTTAAACAATTTAAAAAAATTGGATTCTAATTACATTCCTGTTAATAAAGGTGTTAGCAAAAAAATGGGGAGCAGTATTTTTCTGCGTGGCCGACCTGGCGCTGATGGAAACGTAGATTTTAAATTAGATCTTTTTAATAAATTTCATAAAGAGAATAAAGAAAAAAGTTAATTCATCTTGTGTGAATTCATTAATTTTTAACTTTACTCCATATCATAAATAAATCAAATGAAATTATATAATCTTATTCTTTTTGCATTTTTAGTATTAAGCACAGCCGCATGTAATGCGCAAAAGCCTATTACCTGGACACCTGACCAATTAATGCAGCCTGCCGACCTCGCCAGTAGTCTAACAACTAAAACCAACATTCCGGTAATATTAAGTGTAGGACCAGGCGCGATCATCCCAAACTCAGTAGATATAGGTATGGTAAGTGATGAAAAAAATTTAGAAAAACTTAGAGCTGAATTGAGCCATCTTAACAAAGATACTAGTGTGGTGATCTATTGCGGCTGTTGCCCTTTTGAGCGTTGCCCCAACATTCGACCTGCTCTTGACGTGCTTAAAGAAATGCATTTTACTAATTATCATTTACTTAACCTGGCTACCAATATCAAAACCGATTGGATAAGTAAAGGCTATCCTGTTACTGAATAGTTTTTTGAAGTGCCCATGAAATCAATTGCTATGAACTCATTTTTTATTTTAGTGGCTGTATTATTTTGCACTAACAGTAATGTCTATGCGCAAAAAAATTATGATTACCAGGACACTCGAAAAAAGAATGAAAGTTTTGCCCGTTTACAACCACGTGAACTGCGGAGTGACGTAGCAATTTTTACATTATCAGGTATAAGTGAAAGTGTGGGTGCGCTTCCGTTAGAAAAAATAAATTATACCAGTTTTGGTAATGACTATATGGATTTTGTGGGTGATGGCATTAAAGTTTCTATACATACTGCGCCTTTTGATAGCTCAAAACATAAACTGCAATTTGATGAAAAATATCTTATAAAAATAGATAAGCGTCCTTATTACGGAAACTATAGCAGCATTCCAAAGACAACAATCTCCAATATCACTGTTACTATAAAAGGTGACACAGTAAATATTCCTGAATTTGCATATAACGATCTACACAATATTAATTTTAATTATACCACTAAAGGTGTAAAGCGCACTACTAACGGTGTTTACAGCTCAAAAGATGGCCATCGTATTTATATCTATCTTTTTTCAAAAGATAATACTGGCAGTTATGAAGTTACCTGGATCATACAGGATAAAAAATATCTCCGGCGCGTATTAGATTATGGGTTTATGTGATCTTTTAAAAGATTAAAACCAGGGTGCCGATAATTATGAGCAGCGCGCCGATAATAGTTTTCACATCCAACACTTCTCCCAAAAAAATTGCAGATAAAACGATGGCAATAGCGACACTCATTTTGTCTACCGGTGCCACTTGAGATACTTTCCCTAATTGCAAAGCCTTAAAATAGAATATCCAGGAAAGCCCTGTAGCTACACCGGACAAACATAAGAATAAGATATTTTGCTTGGTAAGCAATAGAATAGTGGAAGCACCGCCTCTTATGAATGCGATCGCCCAAGCAATTACCAATATTACAACTGTTCTTATAGCCGTTGCAAGATCGGTATCGACACCTTTGATTCCCACTTTTGCAAAAATTGCCGTAAGCGCCGCAAAAAATGCTGATAGCAAAGCGTAAGTCCACCACATACCTTTTATCTTTTATCTTTTATCAAATAAAAAATTAAAAGTAAATAAATTTTTTAGAGAAAATTCAAGAAAAATAAAAGGATATCAGCCAAATAGATAAGCCACACCGCTATTAACGGGGTTGCATAAGTCACTTACCTTTTTACTTTTAAATAAATCCTCTACAATGTCGCGCGCCTGTTTATATTCCTCATGTATGGGGCATGGATGCCGGGCGGAACATTTACTTAAACCCAGGCCACAGTCTTTAAATACTTTGGGACCTTCAATAGCTTGTACGATAGTAATTATGGGCAGTATTTGTTGTTTCATTAAAATATAAAATCCACCGGACGGTCCTTTTACGCTATTAATTATCTCATGCTTTACCAACTGTTGCAATATTTTGGCAACAGTATGTTCATTCGCATCGATGGAAGTTGCTATATCTTTTATGGAAGATTTTGTATCTGATTTAAATTGCGAACATAAATAAATAACTGCCTTTATTGCTGTCTTACTATTGTTACTTATCATGTTGTTAGTTTAAAAATTGCTGGCCGTCGGGTGAAATTTTTTTAGCACTCCATGGAGGATCGAATGTTAGATTTACGGTAACGCTGTAACCTTCAAATGCATTTTCCAAACAACTTTTAGCGCCATCAGATATAGATTCTCCCATGGGACAAAATTGCGTTGTAAGTGTCATTGTGCAATAGATTATTTTCTCCTTTTCATCAAAATCAATTTGATAGATAAGCCCCAGATCAACGATATTTAGTCCTATTTCAGGATCAATCACATTTTGCAATTTTTCTAAAGCAATAATGCATTTGTCATTATCATTTGTTATCTCATTCATGAATTGGCTGGTTTATGTACAAACATTTTAAAAACATTTATATTAAACAAAATGGAGCTAATCAAAATGCATATAGCTCCGAGTTGTAATATATATATCCGGCTTATAAATATTCCGAAAATAAAGATTACAAAACCAGCCAGGTATAAAATACCCATTATATCAAAAATGCGATTACTAAACAGGTCTTTTGGATTGGGCGTCTTTTGTAATGCAGACTTATGATGATAAGTTTTATTCCACAAAATAAAAGGTAGTGTTTTAAATGTCATTCCGAAAATGATTGCCGTAATCCAACCAAAAAAAATACAAAAGCCATAAGCTAATACCACACGATTATTTTCAACAAAATAAAAGCTCAAAATAATAATGGCTATGGATAATATAACCGGAATCGCCATCATTGCTACTGACAGCAAGGAAATACTTAATTGATCATCTACCTTCCGCCGCAGCCTTTGTTGATAGCTTTTGCGACAATAATACACAAACATTCCAATCGCGATTGAAATAAATAAAACACTAATAAAATTAATGAATGGTGATACAGAAAATAAAAAATTGAATATAAAAAAGATCAGTGCCAGGTTGATAAGGCCAAATATCCACCAAAGCATTTTTTCATTGTGATATTTGGAGATTAAAAATAACGGGATAAGCCTGGAACCCACGCCCATTACCATCAAGAGAAACCAACCAATAATACCAATGTGCGCATGGACAGGTAAATAATAAAGCGAATCGTTAGTCAAAATATTTGCTGTAAAATTATACAGCAACAGCAAACCCAAAAGCGTAGTAATCAATAACCACAATGCTGCAGTAAAAACAAATATCGCATGAACATTTTCCTTTTTACTCATAGCCATACTCACCCCTAAATTCACGAGGTAAAAAATGATGGCAAGATTAATTAATATGGCTCCTGTTTTAGCATAAAAAGAAAAATCAAAATTATAAAATCCATAAAGCAATAATGGAATACCAACCGCCGCAGTAAAAAAAGAACAATAAGCCAAAAAATTGCTATATAGCTTTCCTTCAATTAGTACCGGTACCAATTGGTGGCTTGCCCCAAGAATCATCATAGTACCCCAACCAAGCGCCATAGCATGTGTGATAGTAAGTGTACGTGGATGAAAATAATGCTGCGTAAATGCAGTTGGAGAAAACACAACCAATATCGCTGCAAATAAAAAACAAAGTGCGGCATAAAAATAAAATGGCAGCACTACTTTATAAGAAGTGTTTTTGGCAAGTCCGGAAGTGGCTGCAACAAACATTATTCTTTAAAAATTAAAAGGTACACTTCGCCATCGGCAACCTCATTGATCCGATAATCGCATCCCCGTTCTTTTAACTCAGGTAATAAAAAAACAGGTATTCTCTTATGATAAACATATAAAGCGCTATCATGGGGCAATTTATCCAGTGCATCTAAAATAGCCAGCATGGGCCCGGGCATTTCAAGAGTGCGTACATCTATTTCTACCAGGTGATCCTTATATTTATTTAAATATTCTTCCCAATTTTCTGCACCACGGCTAACTGTCGGAGTTGCCACTTCATTATCTCTCCTGTAAAAATAGGTTTCTGTTATATCCGGAGATATCGTTTCCGTAAAGGATTCAAAACCTTGTTTTCCCAATAAGGCAATTAAGGGTGTTGGTTCAAAGCTATTGATCAATTTCATTGCATGGCCTTTACTTATCGTCTTAACAGTTTTGGAAATAAGTGGTAAAGGATCTTGTTTATTTTCAAGAATATCTCTCACATCCAGTTCCGTAATTTTATCCGGAGTTAAAACCCTAAAAAAAGAAGGACGTACATTTTGGGAATTCTCTTTTTTAGAAGGTGAAGTAATTTCGCCTTCTTCGAATCCCAGGGGCTTTAGCTTCTCATAAAAACGGCTCGTATCCAGACCCACGATTTTGCAAGCCATTCCTATACTGGTGCGGCCTGCCATTAATTTGCGTAGTAGTGGATTTCTAAGTTTCTCAAACTTAGGAGCAATGCTGATAATTGCCTCTAATGCTTCAGGGTTCTGCTTTATAAGGTGAGCAATTTTAGTATCAGCATTTATTTTCATTCAAAATAGTTCTTATAATTGTCAAGTTGATCATCAATGGAGCTAAATAATTTTCTTCCTACTGAAGTATCAGTTAAGCTTTTCAAGTCATTTACATTTTTTAAAACAGGTTCAAGCCAGTGATGTAAAGCTTCATGATCATCACCCTTCATTTTACACTGGTTAATCATTGTATCAATACCCGCCTTTAGATCGTTGCCAACAAGCTGATAATCCTGTACTGTTCGGATTGGTTTTATTCTAAAATTATCAGCTAGTGTTTTTAATTCCAGCACATTCCTATTAGTAATTATATCGGCTTTCCATTTATTGCCATCGTTCAAAGTCAGTGAAGCCTGATCTGCTGCATGTTCCGTATGTTGAAGTGAATTTTTTGAAGCAAGCGTTGTCGAGTCATTTCCCTGGTTACAAGAAAAAATAAATAGCAAACTAACTAAGGATAAAATCTTTTTCATTTTTGAATACATTAGGCCATTAATGAGAGTAAATAAAATAATTTATAGTTCGAATTTTAAATCTTTTAAAGAAAAACAAGCTCCGGTCTAATATATATATTAAACCGGAAGCCTGTTAGGCGTAAGAGGTAGCAGGTTATTCTTAAAAGCTCTTTTCTAATTCAATTGCTTTAGGAAATAGGATATTATTTTCAAGATGAACATGCATGTGAAGATCACTTTCAAAGTCTTGCAATAATTTAAAAAGAAATGAATAGCTGGCACATCCATCGGCAGGTAAACTATAATTATTCGTCAAATCTCTTATCAGCTCCAAATTTCTTCCTACCAGCTCGTGCTCAATTTCCATTTTTGTAATTTCTGTCTGTAGGTTAACTGAATCTTTACCCTTTGGTTTTTCAATACCATTTTTATATGAAACAAGCCTTTTTATGTAAGAAAAAACTTCTTGTTCTTCTTCCACCATGTGATGGGCCATCTCCTCAACAACTTCCTGAATAAGCTCGTTTATTTTTACCAATTCAGAGTGGCTATCACCATGCACCTTGGCTACTTTAATTGAGTATGCACTAAGATCAGGTGAAGTTTTCTTTACATAACTATGGTGTGTATTTACAATATAGTCTGCAAGAAAATCGAGCGACCAATCATCATAAGGTAAAGGCTTATAAGTGGAGATTGAAGCAACACTTTCAGGCTGCTGCAATTCCTGCTCTACTTTAGTAACATCAATACCTTTTTCGGCACAGGCTTCTCTCACTGTCTTCTTCCCTCCGCAGCAAAAATCAAGTCCGTATTTTTTAAATATTTCAACCTTTCTTAGATCCTTTACGGCTATTTCACCTAAAGTCTCTTCATTTTCACCGGATAATTTTTTTGAAATCTTTACTCTCCATAATTCGGGGCCCTCCTGCAAATACTCCCAGGTAAATATATTTCCTCTTTCCCCCAATAGCTGGTAGTATAAAGGTTTGGGATCATGATCATTATGAATAGTAAGGCTTTGGCCAGGTACAAGTAAATCAAATTTTTCAAAAATTGTCGGATGCTTCAATTTTGGCGCAATCGCTGTCACATTGAGGATATTTTCTTCCTCTATTTTAAAATCCAAGGGTATTTTAGAATTCCCTATTTTAGCACCTGCTAAATTGGAGTCTACCTCAATACTTTTATCCTTTGTAATTATAACCTGCCAGTTTTCAGGCCCTTCTTCTAAATATTTCCAGGAAAATATCTTGCCTCTCTCGGCCATTAGTTCATAGTATAAAGGCTTTGGGTCATGATCGTTTAAAATAGTTAGTGATTCACCTGAAATCAACTCATCGAATTTTTCAAAAATAGTTGAATGCTTAAGTTTTGGCGGAAGAATCGTTACGTTTAAGAAAGTGTCTTCAGAAGTTTCCATTATTTTTTTTACAAATGTACAATTAAATTAATAATAAAAGTATTTAAATACTTTTATTATTAATTTTAAAATTTCACTTGTTTTTTGATGTAAAATTTTTATTTTTACTCCTTACCAATTACTGCAAATGAGGAGGTCCCTTATAATTATTCTGGCTGGAGTTCTGGCTATTGTGGGCATTGTATCAATGTTTATGACGTTCTCGGTAATTTTTGATCTTTTTGGAATCAGGAAACAAGAAGGTAACTTTATACCAATGGTGGTGTATGGGAACTTTATATGTTCCTTCCTGTATTTAATAGCCTCATGGTATATTTTTAAGGAGAATGACCTTTCTACTATCTACCTGATTTTCGCTGTGCTTGTGCTTTTGATTACCTATGCTTTTATGCTTTATCACATTCAGATTGGGAAGGCATATGAAATGCGAACTGTATTTGTGATGCTCGGACGCACATCCTTAACTATTGTATATGCGGCAATTGCCTGGTATTTATTTTCCAGGGTTCGTAAAATAAAGACGCCATCTTATATAGATGAAAAATTATTAGGAAAGAGAAATTGGAGAATAAGAAATAGGAGGTAAATCATTATTCTCAAATTCCATATTTTTTTCAACAATAAAATTATTAGCCCCTTCGCCGGTAATTAAATTAATAAAATGGCCTTGCACCAATTCAAGGATATTTAGAAATATAAAAATAGCATGAAGACGGTCATTACATTCGTCAAATAATTTCTCAAATGAAATAACCTTTTCGGAGGAAACTATGTTGATTACAAATTCCCGCGTATCCTCCATGGTATAATTGTAGGAAATCACGGTATGCACCGGTCGATTTCTTTTTTCCTGCAAGCGCAAAGCCACACGCTCAAAGGCTTTCATCAACTTAAATAGCGTCACGGCTTGTATCTCAGTGCCTTCACCTGATGCTTCCCCGATTTTTAATAATTCCTCATGGATATTACCGCGCCTTACCATTAATAATCGCTCTCCCTCCATCTGACTCATCTTTAAGGAAGCCTCCTTGAATCTCTTATATTCCAGGATCTTATCAATAAGTTCCTGTCTTGGATCAATTTCATTTCCTTCCACATCCAATTCTTTTCTTGGCAAAAGCATTTTAGCCTTTATACGCATCAGCGTGCTTATGAATAGAATAAATTCACTGCTCAATTCAATATTGAGTGACTTAGTGCTGTGAATAAAAGCCAAAAAATCATCAGTGATCTTAGTAATAGGAATATTATAAATATCCAACTCATCCCTCTCAATAAAGAAAAGCAGAAGGTCAAACGGGCCCTCAAACTGTGGTAATTTTATTTGATATATTTCAGTATTCATCGCAAAAATTGTTATATCAATTTTTAATTCCTTCTTATGTTTTTTATAATAACTCTTTTGATCTGTTTCTTCTTTTTGTCAGAAAAATTTGCCGTAAAACCTAAACCTAAAACTGATTTTAACTGAAGAGCTGCATGATCTTTATTATACCCAAATTTCTTAATGTCATCATCATATGCAAGATCCAGGCTATACACCGCATTGAGCCAGTTATTTATTTTAAAATTGAATGTGTTCATCCAAAAAATATCCACGTTTTCCGGATGAGAATGGTTGAAATCGGAAAAGAGATCTATCCTTCCTTCATAAAAAACATTGTTAAGAATTTCTTTATTTGCCCGAATAGAAATGTATGGACCTACCTGGTATTGAATTGTGCGATTCGGATCTACGCCATACATTTCAGCAACTGACCGCTCCCTGGAATAAGGGTTTTTTTCATTTACCATTCCGAAAGGAATTATTCCACCCTGGTATACATAGCTATATGGACTGTTAGAAACTAAGATGCCTCTGAAGCCAATTGGAGAGGCATAAATATCGAAATGTTTAGGATGAAAAATGACACCTATCGGAGCTATAGTTATGTAGGCCGGAGCAAAAAATCCTGATGTCCTTCTTTTTATCCCTTGCTGGAGATAATCGCGTTCATAACCATTAGAAAATTGCGAACGAAAATTAAAACCTGCGCCAATTGATGTGGTTTTGCTTTTATTTAATTTTCTGCCTAATTCAGAAAATAAGTCCAGCTTATCATCATTTTTAATTGCAGAAAATTCATCAGTTAGTACCATGCCATATGATGCTACAAGATTATTTTGAAAAATCCAGCGCTTACTTTGAAGAGAGGCATAGGCGCTTAAAAACCCATTCACTGAAAGTGAAAAGATATCACTCCCTGAAGCCCAGTTTTTACTGCCTGCCTGACCGGCAAACACGGACATACTAATTCCTTTTCTCCAAGCCTGTTTGCTATTTTCTTTTTGTAATTTACTTATCACAATTTCTACACTCCTATGCTCCTGAGCACTCACTGCCAGCGCTAAAAATAACATGCCAGCAAAAAAAAATACTAATTTTCTCATATAAAATTGGTAGCCAGAAATAATGGTTGTGTCACAAAAAAGGAGTTACGAAATTAACCAAATTATCCTGTGAAATTTTGATTGATTTAATTAATAAAGAATGTAATCCCGCATTATGCTTATTATGCTCAAACAGACTTTCTCTTAAGCTCATCCCGTATTTCTATCAACAGCTTATCGGTAGAGGATAATTCCGCAGGTGCTTCGGTTTTTTCTTTCTGCATTTTTGAAATACCGCGAACCATTAAAAATATTACCAGAGCTATTATTAAAAAATTAATTACTGCTGCGAGGAATTTACCATAGGTAACTGCCCCCCATTTTAATTCATTGATATCTTTCAGCCCCATTTTGTCTAATACAGGTGATAATATCAGTGGAGTGATGATATCAGTCACCAGGGAAGCGACAATTGCACTGAATGCAGCACCAATTATAACAGCAACGGCAAGGTCTACAACGTTACCACGCATTGCAAAATTTTTGAAATCTTTAGAGAAGCTCATAGTTTAAATTTTAATTAATGAAAATAGAAAAATTTATTTTTTAAGTCCGGGGTATTGCATTTTGAAATCAACAAGCGCCTTTTTCACTTCACTTGCGATTATAAATTCTTTATACCAGTTTTGGTCACTTGGTACAATTGTCCAGGGTATTTCATTGCAATACTCAAAACAATCTTCATACATTTTCATATATTCATCCCATAGCGTAGCCTCCTGGTAATCATTTGCATTATACTTCCACATCTTGGATGGGTCTTTAATTCTTTCATCCAGTCTCGCCTTTTGCTCTTCAGGAGACACGTGTAAATAAAATTTTAAAATTCTTGTATTGTTATGTTGAGTAATTAATTGCTCCCAATTATTAATGGCTACCATTCTTTTGCGCGCTGTTTCATCATTACACCACTTATGCACACGAGTAATTAAAATATCTTCATACTGGCTACGATTAAATATTTGTATCATACCAAGTGCTGGTGCATGGGGATGTACACGCCATAGAAAATCATGGCTAAGTTCTTCAGCAGTAGGTGCTTTAAATCCTTTCACTATCACCCCCTGAGGATTCATCGTAGTAAAAACATTTCTTACAACACCATCTTTACCACTTGCATCCATCCCCTGCACTATAACAAGTAAAGCATGCTTGCTTTCGGCAAATAATAGATTTTGAAGATCATTAAGTTCTTGAAGTATTTTATCTGTTCGATCTTTAGTTTCATGCTTGTCAACTTCCTTTGGCGCACGTGTATTTATATCTTTTAATTTTATGCTACTCATTTTTTAAAATCTATTAATTAAAACAGGGCTTAAAAATAAGGTTTACATGTGTAACAGGAAATTTAATTTTATAAAAAAGGTATCAAAAAACGATTAAAATTAACCTTAGGTATTTTTAGGAGATATTGAAATGGAATATCTTTTACACTGATTTAGTTTTTGATGGCCTATTTAACTGAAGCTCCCGCTGTAGTTGCCTGGCAGTTTTTGAACTACCATCATGGCTCCAACCCGGCGCTTTAAAAATATATTTCAGTTTTACATAGAAAGGCACAGGTTTCTTTAAATCATCATTAATTTTTTTCCACTCATGAAAAACTACGTTGGAAAGATGATTAGGTTTTGCCAACTCATATGTAAGGCCATACTTAACAGGTTCATCATCTTCTTCTTTTTGAAAAGTTCCAAAAATTTTATCCCAAATGATCAATACCATGCCCATGTTTTTATCAAGATACCTGACATTGCTGGCATGATGTACGCGATGATGTGATGGCGAAACAAATAATGCCTCAAACCATGAGGGCATTTTATGAATATACTGGGTATGTACCAGAATGCCATAAATCTGGGTAAGTGAATACATGAATACAATATCTATGGGAGAAAATCCTAAAAAAACCAAAGGAATAAAGTATATGAAACGGTATAATGGCTGTAATACAGAGGATCTGAATCCAGTAGTGAGATTAAAATGAGTGGATGAATGATGTGTAACGTGGACTGCCCAGAAAAACCGGCAATAATGATCTACACGATGTTCAAAATAAAATGCCAGGTCTTCCAAAAGAAATAAGGCTATCCAATAAAAGAAGGGATTGAACGATGCATCAAAAAAATGATACTGAAAAAAGAAAGAAAGAATAACTACATAAACAGCACGAAATAAAAGATCAATACCACCATTTAATAAGGATAGGTAAATATTAATCAGCGTGTCTTTTACTGAGTAGTATTTATAATCATGAAGATGGCTTAATAAAATTTCCAGCCCAATAATGACCAGGTAAATTGGTGTGCTGATAAGAATCAATAATTGTTCATGCAACATAATTGTGCATTTAGACAGCCATTATCTCCTTTTCCTTAGTGGCAAGATGTTTATCTACCAGGGAGATGAATTCATTGGTTATATCCTGGATCTTTTCTTCTTCTTCACGGGCCCTATCTTCGCTAAGACCATCTTTCTGCAATTTCTTTATTTGCTCAATGTTATCACGGCGAATATTTCTAATGGCGATTTTTGCCTGCTCTCCTTCTCCATTACTTCTCTTTACTAATTCTTTCCTTCTTTCTTCAGTAAGTGGGGGTAAAAATAGGCGAATAATATTACCATCATTTTGCGGATTCACACCAATGTTCGAAGCAATGATCGCTCTCTCCATTGGCTGGAGCATATTTTTTTCCCATGGTTGAATGGTGATGGTTCGTGCATCTACTGCGCTAATGTTGCCCACCTGGCCAATGGGAGTAGGCGTACCATAATAATCTACTACTATTCCATCCAGCATATTAGGTGTGGCTTTTCCTGCCCTGATTTTTACCAGTTCCTGCTCAAAGTGATCAATTGCCTTTTGCATTGATATATTGGTATTGCTGATATTGTCTGATAAATCTTCTGGCATCTGATAAAAATGTGGGTGTAAGCCTCATCGGCTAAAAGAAAGCAAATGTAATAAAATAGGAATAAAAACAGCGTTAAAAGGAAGAGTCCTGTTCAACTGGTTCATTAGAAATGCTTATCACTTTATGCGACCTGATAATTCTTTCTTTTTGTGGTGTATCAAATCCTGACCACTTTAATTTGGGCCTGCTATAATAAATAATGCTAACAATTACAAGTGATGCGGCAGAAAGAGCGATTATAACAATTGTAGTACCGGTGGATCTTAAGTAATAGGCCAGGGCCACAAATAAGATATTAGCGAGAAGACATGTAAAAACGACCGTCTTTGGTCCGACGCCAAGGTCTAGAAGATAGTGATGGATATGATTTCTATCAGGGCTGAATGGTGATCTTCGGCTAATTATTCTAATGCTTACTACTCTAAGTGTATCAAAAAGAGGAACGATTAATATTGCGAATCCAATCGCAGGAGCAGACTCCAATGGAAATATTGAACCGGGCTCAGCAGCTACTGATATAAATTTAATTACAAAAATTGAATTCAAAAGTCCGATCAGCAATGAGCCTGTATCTCCCATAAATATTTTTGCAGGATGAAAATTGTATATTAGAAAAGCTACCAGGCTTCCAGCCAGTGATAGACCCATTACTGCATAAAGCATTTGGCCGGTATATAAAAAATATAACCCAAAAATTGTAGATGTAAAAACACCAAGTGAACCGGCCAGTCCATCTACACCATCTATAAGGTTGAAACTATTTGTAATAAGCACTATGGTAAAAAGTGTAAGCAAGATACTTGCGGTGGGCGGCAACTCATAAATACCCAAAAATCCATACATATTAGTAAGGTGAATACCTCCAAACTTCATAATAATAATGGCTGCGGTTACCTGGCCTATAAACTTTTTGCTTGCAGAAAGAATTAGAATATCATCTTTAATGCCGAGGAAGAAAATAACCAGAGCTGCTGCCACAAAATACTGAAGAACATTTGCCATTGCCGGAGGAGTGCCCATGAGGGTAGCAATAACAAAACCAGCGAAAATTCCTAAACCTCCAAGGGTAGGTATTACCATTTTGTGCACCTTACGGGCATCAGGCTCATCAAAAAGTTTTTTATTTTCCGCAACCTCTATAATAACAGGAATTGAAAAATAAGTGATGAGAAAAGCCAGTCCCACGCTAAGTAAAATAGTATCCATACCGGTAGATTAGTTCACAACTTACCCACAAAAATATACGATTATATCCAACATATACTTAATGAATAGATGATTTTTTAATGTAAGGTCAAATTTTAGCCGATATACATTTTTTACTTTAAACGAAAGATAAGGTTAACTTATTTCAATTCATATGCCTCATTTGGGGTATTTCTAACTATCACCATGGCTCCTGATTACACTTTCGCTCATTTTCTTTAAAGGATTTGCATGCTCTTCAGCGTAACGGTTTCGATTATTTAAAATATCCAGACCACAAAATAATGAAGCTGTAAATGAAGCGGCATCGGCCATATTCTTTCCGGCTATATCAAAAGCCGTTCCATGATCAGGGCTTACACGCACAATTTCTAGACCCGCCGTAAAATTGACGCCTTCCTCAAATGCAAGCGATTTAAAAGGGATTAATCCCTGGTCATGGTACATTGCAAGTATGGCATCAAATTCACGATAAGCGCCTCTTGCAAAAAAAGCATCGGCAGCAAAAGGGCCAAAAACCAACATATCTCTTTGCTT
>JBDTXP010000030.1:0-16914 GCA_040006135.1 Ginsengibacter sp.
AATGCGGTAGTTTCTCATAAAGCACTTATTGAAAGTGATATTGAGCAACAACGTGCTGAAATTATAGGCAAACTTGAAAAAGGCCAGGTATTGGAAGGAACGATCAAGAACATCACTGACTTTGGTGCATTCCTTGACCTTGGTGGCCTGGACGGATTACTTTATATAACTGATATCAGCTGGGGACGGATTAACCATCCAAGTGAAGTATTGAAATTGGATCAGAAACTTAATGTAGTGGTACTTGATTTCGATGATGATAAAAAGCGTATAAGCCTTGGTTTAAAACAATTGACTCCTCACCCTTGGGATACACTTCCTGAAAACATACAGGAAGGCGGAATTATTAAAGGGAAAGTAGTGAATATTGAAGATTATGGCGCGTTCCTGGAAATTTTCCCTGGTGTAGAAGGACTTGTTCACGTAAGTGAAATTACATGGGCAAATACCCCGATTAATGCAAAAGAGTTCTTCAAACTTGGAGATGAATATGAGGCTAAAGTTGTTACACTTAGCAAAGAGGATCGTAAAATGAGCCTGTCTATTAAGCAAATGACTGAAGACCCCTGGAACACCATTGAAGCACAATATCCTGAAGGAAGCAAGCACAAAGGTTTGGTGAAAAATATTACACCTTATGGAGTATTTGTTGAACTTTCTCCCGGCATTGGTGGCATGATTCATATAAGTGATCTGAGCTGGCTTAAGCGTTTCAATAATCCAAATGAATACACTAAAGTTGGTGAAGAGATAGATGTGATCATCATGAGCATTGATAAAGAAAACCGCAAATTGCAATTAGGTCATAAGCAGATAGAAGAAGATCCATGGAATTCACTGGAAGAAACTTTCCCGGTAGGTAGCGTGCATGAAGGAACTGTAACCCGTAAAGATGATAAAGGAGCCACTGTACAACTTCCGTATGGCCTTGAGGGTTATGCTCCAGGACGACACCTTCGCAAGGAAGATGAAAAAACCATCGGCATAGATGAAATAGCACCTTTTATGGTAATTGAGTTTGATAGAAACGATAAAAAGATCATATTAAGTCATAGCCGTATATGGGAAAAAGAAAAAGCTGATGAATTCAATGCACAGCAAAAAGAAAAGAGAGCTGATGCAGAATCTACTAAGAAGGCGGTAAAAACCATTCAGAGCAAAGTTGAAAAAACAACCTTGGGTGATTTAGGCGTGTTGGCAGATTTGAAAAAGAAAATGGACGATAACCAGACACAGGTTGAAAATTCTGCTCCTGAAGCTTCAGTACAAAACACAGAAGCTGTCAAAAGTGAAGATGCTGCTCCTGAAAAAAAAACCAGGAAGAAAAAAGAAACACCTACACCAAGTGAACCCGATAGTGAAGAGAAAAATTCAACTCCGGAAACAGAAGATGGTGAATAGATTTAGGGATTTAGATAATAAGAAAGCCGGCTTACGTCGGCTTTCTTATTTTTATAAATTTTATTACCTGATACCAGGACTTAGATTATGTTTTGACAATTTTATGCATTGATAAGACTTGCGGAATTATGAGATAATTGATAATTA
Source organism: Ginsengibacter sp. (assembly GCA_040006135.1). GTDB lineage: Bacteria > Bacteroidota > Bacteroidia > Chitinophagales > Chitinophagaceae > Ginsengibacter. The sequence goes on from JBDTXP010000030.1 coordinate 1,549, forward strand.
TCAATTCTTTTCATTAGTTAATCTGAATAAAGATATTAATCATGGGAAAATTTGCTCTGGTTCGATTTTTGAACGATTAGAAAAAAGCATTTTTTGGGCTATGCAAAAATCGAAAATAATTATTTACATATTATTTGCATTTATCATTATTGCCAGCCTGATTTTATTTTTGTTGGTAGTTCTTTTGTAACATCTACAAATTCATAATCCAATACTCCATTACGTTGTTTCTATCACCATAGCACTGGCGCCACCGCCGCCATTACAAATACCGGCTGCTCCTACTTTACCACCATTTTGTTTTAAAACATTTATTAATGTAACGATTATTCTTGCACCGCTACAACCTAATGGATGCCCAAGAGATACTGCTCCTCCATTTACGTTTACCTTGGTGGCATCAAGGTGCATCTTTTGCGTATTTACAATTCCCACCACACTAAATGCCTCATTTAGTTCAAAATAATCAACATCGCCTATTTTTATCCCAGCCTTATCTATTGCTTTTGGAACCGCTAGAGATGGGGAAGTAGTAAACCACTCAGGTGCTTGCTCTGCATCAGCGTAAGATAGTATTTTAGCAAGTGGTTTAATCCCTAAAGCATCCGCTTTCTCTTTACTCATTAATACGACCGCTGCGGCACCATCATTTATAGTGCTGGCATTGGCAGCAGTAACGCTGCCACCTTTCTCAAATGGTGATTTGAGATCAGGGAACTTTTCAAATTTCACATTGAATGGTTCTTCATCTTCGACCATTACAATTGGATCTCCCTTTCTTTGAGGAATCTCAACAGGTACTATTTCATCCTTGAACTTCCCATTTTTTATTGCTGCCTGAGCCCGTTTGTAACTTTCAATCGCAAATTCATCCTGCTCACCGCGACTGATATTACATTCTTTCGCGCACAATTCTGCCGCACTTCCCATTGCATAATTTTTATATACATCAGTCAGGCCATCTTTTGCCAGCCCATCAACAAGTGTGGCATCACCATATTTATTCCCCCACCTTAAAGAAGGCGAGTAAAAAGGCGCACTACTCATATTTTCCATACCGCCCGCAACAACAATATCTGCATCCCCCATTGCAATGCTCTGAAATCCAAGCATAATACTTTTCAATCCACTTGCGCAAACCTTATTTACGGTAGTACAGCAAACATTGTCAGATAAACCAGCATAAATTGCCGCCTGCCGCGCAGGTGCCTGGCCAAGGTTGGCTTGTAGTACACATCCCATATATACTTCTTTTACATCCCCGGGCTTTATGCCTGCTTGCTCTACTGCACCTTTGATTGCAATTGCCCCAAGCTTTGTAGCAGGAATATCCTTTAACTTACCACCAAAAGATCCAATCGGTGTACGTACTGCACTCACTATATAAACAATTTTTTCTTCCATAAATTATTATTTTAAGCAAAGGTAACATTCATAAAAAGGATCGTTATGATTGATCATTAAATTTTCTTAAGTGGTAGAAATTAATTTACTTCGTATAAACTATAAACGAAAAGAAATGAATAATTTTAGCTTGCAAAAATTCACAACTATTATGATCATTACCGCTGTGATAATGGTAATAATCGGGATGCTTTTCCTGAAGTGGGGCGCGTGATATTTTTTACACAATTATTTTTTATTGCATTCTTTTTTGACTTTTAATGATATCTCCTGAAACCATACAACAGATTGTAAGCAGGATAGATATCATTGAAATACTCAATTCTTTCGTAAAATTAAAAAAGAGAGGTTCAAATTATATTGGCCTCTGCCCTTTTCATAACGAGAAGACTCCTTCTTTTACTGTTTCTCCTTCTAAAGAAATTTATAAGTGCTTTGGCTGTGGGCGTAGTGGCAACACCATTACTTTTCTGATGGAACATGAAAAATACAGTTATGTAGAATCTTTAAAATGGCTGGCAGCAAAGTACAATATTGAAATTGAAGAAAAAGAAGTAAGCCCTGAAGCCCGGGAAAAAATTCAATTTGCCGATAGTCTTTACATATTAAACAATTATGCTCAGAAATTTTTTACTGAGCAACTTCACGAAACTGATGAGGGACGTGATAACGCGGAAAGTTATCTTAAGGAAAGAGGTTTTAGAAAAGAAATTATTGACAAATTTGAACTGGGTTATAATCCGGCAGGAAAAGATACGTTTGCAAAAAATGCAATTGAAAACCAGTTCAACAAAGATGTTTTATTAAAATCCGGTTTGGTTAATATTCGCGATGGAAATGTGCAGGATAATTATCGCGGAAGAATCATTTTCCCTATTCATAATCAATCAGGTAAAGTCCAGGGATTTGGCGCGCGTATTATTGCCGCGAATGATAAGGCACCCAAATATATAAATACACCTGAAAACGAGATATATGTAAAAAGTAAAATTTTATATGGCCTTTGGCAAAGCCGCCATGCTATTGATAAACATCATGAGTGCCTACTAGTAGAAGGTTATACAGATGTAGTGGCATTGCACCAGGCGGGAGTGGAAAATGTAGTCGCAAGCGGAGGTACTTCTTTAACTCAGGATCAGCTAAACCTGGTAAAAAAACTAACCACTAATCTTACTATCTTATACGATGGCGATGAAGCAGGAATAAAAGCAGCACTACGCGGACTGGATATCGCGCTTGCGGAGGGTCTTAATGTAAAACTGGTATTACTTCCTGAACAGGAAGATCCTGATTCATTTATAAGAAAAAACGGGCCGACAAAATTTAGAGAATTTGTTGAAAAGCATAAAAAAGATTTTATTCTCTTTCAAATGGAACGAGGCCTGGAAAAAGCAGGCAATGATACCACACAAAAGGCGAAGTTGGTAAGCCAGATAGCAGAATCAATTTCAAGGATAAATAAAATAGAAGATTTTACGCGACAGCAGGATTATATTAAGAAAACATCCGAAGCTTTACAAATTGATGAGGCCGGCCTTCACAACCTGGTAAATAAATTTATTAGGGATCGTGTACTTCAACAAAATAAAAATGCCTTCTCCGGAGGAGAACAAAACCAGGAGCAGCCAAATGAAATAATAGAGTTATCGCAGGAAGAAAATGAGGCGATGAACCTGGTTTCCCTGAGTTCATCAAATGAAAAATCACTTGTACGATGCCTGCTTGAATATGGATTAATGACCTGGGATGATGATCGAAAGGTAGCAGACTATCTACTATATGATTTTATTGAGGAGGATACCATTATTGACCCGATGCTTCACAAAATAATAGTTCTTTATAAAACTTATTATGAGAACAACCTGGAGCCTGTAGCAAAAACATTTTTATATGTTGAAGACCTGGCTTTAAGTAAAACAGTAGTGGATTTAGTACAGTTCCCTTACGAGATAAGTGACGGCTGGCAGGAAAAATATGAAACAAAAGTTCCCCAGCGTGAGGATAATTATATTAAAGATATTACCTCTACCCTTAGCTACCTTCAGTTAAGTAAGATAAAAAAATTAATCACTCTTAATGAAAAGGAATTAGCTATTTCTATAAACACAGAAGAAATAAATTTCCTGATACAAACACATGCTCATCTAAAGCAACTGGAAATGGGCCTTACAAAAGAATTAGGTACAGTAATATTAAAATGATCAGGCAGCTTGCTCTTTTAATGCCAACCCCTTTGTACATTTTGCTTTATTAACCAAAGCAGGTCTGGTAAACTGCTGGGCACTCCACACATAATCCATGATCACCTTATCTGCAGTTTCATAACCAAGATCTATCATAAAGTTCCAGCAACCTTTACGATTAAGGTCGCTAGCTATTTTCGAAGATTGGCGCGGAAAAGCGATCCATAATTTTGAATCATCATGTAAGGCAGGACCTACTTCAGCGAAAATACATTGCAGTTGATGAGAATTAAGAGCAAATACAAGAGCAAAATCGATCTTTCTCATTTTCAAAAGTTGAGTTACATTTTTGGAAAACGAAACTTTTGAAAATTGTTTTTCGATTGTAGAAGGTAGACCCTGAATTAATACATTTTTTTCATCAGTCAATTGTAATTTTTCAAACAATGTTTGGGACATAATCGAAGCAATATTTTGTGAAAAAATGGCCTGAATATTTCTGTTTGAAATTTTTCAAAAAATGAAAAATTAGATATAACAGTGTATAAACGGTTAAGATTGCTGCAAATTTACCAAAAAAAAACGTATTTTCTTATAAAAATACGTTTGAATGTTTCATTTACCGTTAAAAGTTATTTTACCGGCTGATAATATTTTAATGCCTCGGGCATATAACTTTTTATTTTTTGAATTCTTTTAGAATCCATTGGATGCGTACTAAGAATTTCAGGCGGCTGTTGGGTATTATCTTTTAGAGAAGCCATTCTCTGCCAAAATGGAATAGCTACCTGAGGGTTATAACCTGCCATTGCTGCGAAGATCAAACCATAATGATCTGCTTCATACTCCTGGTTGCGGGAATTAGGTAACAAAAATCCTACCTGAGCCGAAGGAGCGTAAATAGCGTTAAAAATATTGTTAGCATTACTATTTCCTTGTGTAAATACATTACCCGCTACCTCCAAGCCCTGGGCAAGCAAAGCCTGACTAATTCTTTCCTGACCGTGATGTGCTACCGCATGAGTTATCTCGTGTCCCAAAACTATAGCGAGAGCTGCTTCATTTTGAGTAACTGGTAATAGTCCGGTATATACTACAACCTTTCCTCCGGGCATACACCATGCATTTACTTCCTTATTATCTACCAGATTGAATTCCCATTTGTAACCATCCAATTCATGAGTGAGGCCTTTGGCAGCGTAATATCTTTGAATAGCATTCGCAATACGGGTACCTACACGTTTTACCATTTCAGCATCCTTATTCGATGTGTTACTCACTACTCTGTTTTGAGATAAAAAACTTTGATACTGAGAAACAGCTTCTTGTTGCAACGCTGATTCAGAAACTAAAGATAATTGGCTGCGGCCAGTTATTGCATTCGTAGTACATGCATAAATCAACATACTGAGTGCAATAAACGGCAATAATATTTTCTTCATTTTTATTAATTTTTTTCTAAATAAAACAATTGATGTACCAAAATTAAAATCGGTGTTAATTGAAAGATGTTCAATTAAGAAAATAAAGTTGCATTGAGGAGTTGAAAAGAAATCAAAAAGTTTTAACCAACATCAGATTTTTTCGATTTCTTTCTATCACGATATTTCAGAATCGGCACACGCCCTTCGTTGCCGTTTAATAGTCTGGTGATATTTTTTTGATGTGTAAGTACTATCAAAGCAGATACAGCTATGGCAAACACTCGGTAGAAAACTTCTTTTTCATTATAGATCCAAAGGACGCAGATAGGTAAAGCTATGCCTGCTAAAATAGAACTCAGGGAAACATACCTTGTGAGGTATAGTACAAAAATAAAAACGCCTACACAATTTAATGCAACTATTGGCTGTATCGCTAGTACCATTCCGAATAATGTGGCGACACCTTTGCCACCCTTAAATTGTGCCCAAATCGGGTAAATATGCCCCACCACAGCAGCAAGGCCTAAACCAATCATTAGGTTGGTTCTGTCAAGTTCATTATTAATATAATAGGGTAAAAAATTGTAAAGCGCGACGGAAAAAATTCCTTTTAGCATATCCCCAATCATAACAAGAGTACCAAACCTGGAGCCTAAAACTCTAAAAGTATTTGTAGCTCCCATATTCCCGCTACCATAGTCTCGAATATCAATCTGGAAAAAATACCGGCTAACGAGTAAAGCTGTTGGTATAGATCCGATGAAGTAAGCAACTAAGAGAAGTACAAATTCTTTCATTTCTTTTTTAGCAATCTAAGAGATAAGCAAATATAATATTAAAATAATGGTTGTTTGATTTAATAACTCTTAAAGTTTTCAGCTCTTGTTGTACAAAATGCAAGCCCATTTTTCATGCTCATATGAGGTTATTTTTTTAAAATAGTCTGATTTTAAAAATATGGCATCTATTGCTGGTTCATGCTCCTGAATAAACCCTGAAACCAATAAATACCCCTTTTGATCTAAAGAATTGTAAATATTTTCCGATGAAGTTGAAAGTACGTTTAATGTAATATTAGCCAATATGATATCTGCTTTATTTTCACCCGGGATACTCTCTGCAAGCATCACTTTAATATTTTCATTGTTGTTTACTTCAATGTTTTCTATAATATTTTCTATGCTCCATTTATCATTGTCAACTGCCAATACCTCAACTGCCCCCATTTTCTCTGCTAATATAGCAAGTACACCAGTGCCGGCGCCGAAATCTATAACGTTTTTATTTATAAAATCAATATGCTCCATTGCCTGTATCATCATAAATGTTGTAGCATGATGCCCTGTTCCAAAACTCATTTTAGGAGTAATTATGAGATTAAATTTAACCCCTTTAACATCAGAATGAAATTTTGCTCTTACCGCTACGAAGTCATTTATTTTTATAGGTGAAAACCCTGCCTCCCATTTTGTATTCCAGTTTTCTTCTGCAATTTTTTCAATTGAATAATCCGAATTAGGCGGTAAAGTGTTTTTAAGTTCAGCTTCATTAAAATCTACCTCTTTAATATAAGCATACAACGAATCACCCTCCTCTTCAAAAGCGTAATAGTTAATTGGTGCAAGCCTTTCTGGCAAAAGATCCTTATCCAGGGTACGTAAATTATTGATATCAACTTTTATAAAATAATCCAAAAATGAAAAATTTTTTGATAAAAAAAAGCCTGTAAAAATTACAAGCTTCTATATTGCTATTTAATTGCTTTATTAACGTTCATTTCTTGATTGAGATTGTTCAGGCTTTGGTAAAAACACTTTATGACTTAATTTGAATTTACCCGTTTTAGGATCTGTTCCGATAAGTTTCACACGCACTTTATCCCCCTCCTGGAAAATGCCATTCATGGTCTCAAGGCGCTTCCATGAAATTTCAGAAATGTGCAATAAGCCTTGTTTGTTTGGCAGAAATTCAACGAATGCACCGAACTCTTTAATTCCTTTTACAGTGCCCTCATATTCATCACCAACTTCAGGTTGTGCAACAATACTGTTTACCCAAGCTACAGCCTGGTCCAGGCTTTCCTTATTTGCAGAGAAGATACTTACTTCTCCGGTTTTACCCACTTCACTAATATTAATCGTAGCGCCAGTTGTTTTTTGAATTTCCTGGATGATTTTTCCACCGGGCCCGATTACCGCACCAATGAATTCTGAATCTATTATCAATTTCACCATGCGTGGAGCCTGTGGTTTCACATCTGGCCTGGGTGATGCAATACAACTATACATCGCATCCAAAATATGCAACCTGCCTTGTTTAGCTTGTGATAATGCCTTCCTCATGACATCCATACTCAAGCCATCCACTTTTATATCCATTTGAACACCACAAATTCCTTCGCGGGTTCCTGTTACTTTAAAGTCCATGTCACCAAGGTGATCTTCATCTCCTAAAATATCAGATAGTACAGCAAATTTTCCTTCCTTTGAGATAAGCCCCATTGCGATACCACTTACATGCTTGTTAAATGGAATACCTGCATCCATTAACGCAAGAGAACCGGCGCAAACAGTAGCCATTGATGATGATCCGTTACTTTCCAGGATATCGCTTACAATCCGAATTGTGTAAGGGCATTCATCGCCGGGCATTATCTGCTTTAAAGATCTCATTGCAAGATTACCATGTCCCACTTCTCTTCGTCCTACCCCTCTCATCATTTTTACTTCACCGGTAGAAAATGGCGGGAAATTATAATGTAAAATAAATTTAGAATAATTACTTGTCGCTGCACTTTCAATTAATAACTCGTCTAGCGGAGTGCCCAAAGTAACAGTCGTTAATGATTGTGTTTCACCTCTTGTAAATAAAGCAGAACCATGTGGTGAAGGCAATGGACTTACTTCCATTGTAAGCGGCCTTATTTCTTCAAGGCCACGTCCATCAAGTCTTTTAGAAGTATTAAGCATCATATCACGAACTACATCATATTGTAGGTCGCCAAAATATAACTTAACTAGTTTTTTATCTTCATCGGGCAACTCTGTTCCCAGGTGCTCAGTTACATCTGCTAATAATTTATCAAATGCATCTTTACGTTCATTCTTTGCGGATGCCAATGAAGCAATTGCCAGCATTTTATCACCTGCGAATGATGTTATTTTTTGATTTAATTCTTCATTTCTGTAAGGTTTAGTGTAATCTCTTTTCCCCTTAACTCCAACCTTATCTCTCAATTCTTCCTGCGCCTTAACCTGTACTTTAATAGCCTCATGTGCTACTTCAATTGCTTTGATCAGGTCATCTTCCTGACACTCATGGGCTTGTCCTTCCACCATCATGATGTTTTTGCCGGTAGCGGCAATTATAAATTCCAGATCTGCGTTTTCAAGTTGTGTACGGGTGGGATTTACAATAAATTCACCATTTATTTTCCCCACTCTCACCTCAGAAATTATTTCCTGGATTGGAATATCAGAAACAGCTAATGCAGCTGATGCAGCAAGACATGCTAATGCATCAGGCATTACTTCAGAATCACTACTAACAAGGCTTACTAAAACCTGCACCTCACATAAATAATCATCCGGAAACAAAGGACGTAATGCGCGATCTATTAGACGTGATGTAAGCACTTCATAATCGTTCAGTCGAGCTTCGCGCTTAAAAAAAGATCCCGGAATTCTTCCTGCTGAAGCGAATTTTTCCTGGTAGTCTACTGAAAGAGGAAAGAATGATTGACCTTCTTTTGGTTCACGATTCGCTACAACAGTTGCCAGAATTACACAATCACCTTGAGAAACTGTAACTGCGCCATCGGCTTGCCTGGCAAGCTTTCCGGTCTCCAACTTTACCATTCGTCCGTCGCCAAGATCAAAAGTTACATTTATAGGATTTGGAGTATTCATTGTATAAAATTAGTATTGTATTAAAAAAAGCAAACCCAACCGGATAATTCAGTTGGGAATGGCACAAAATATCATAATGATAAAATTATTTGCGTAACCCTAATTTTTCAATTAGTTCACGATAACTGGTGAGATTATGCTTTGTAAGATAAGATAACAGGCTTTTCCTTTTTCCAACCATTTGCATAAGGCCTCTTTGAGTAGAGAAATCCTTTTTATTGGTCTTTAAATGGCCGGAAATGTGATTAATCTTTTCCGTTAAAATGGCTACCTGAGCCTCAATAGAACCTGTATTTTTAGCGTTCCCGCCAAAATCTTCGTAGTATTTGGCCTTTTTTTCTGATGTTAAATACGGCATTTGTAAGTGATAATTTTAATAATTGGGTGCAAATGTACTACTTAATTTTTATTTTCTCACTTTCAATAGGCCTTTAAAAACACTTTTTTTGTAAGTCTCTTTATCAATAAGGCAAATCCTAATAATCCATCAATACTGGTTTTCTGAAATAAGATAGATTTAAAGAATATAAGGCGATAAATATTAATCCAAAAAAACTTCCGAAGGAAGAAATGCCCACAGCCATAAGGTTGTTTCCGTAAAGAAAAAATGGTATTGAAATCCCTATTAAAATGCCTAATATATATAAAAAGTAACCAAATTTTTTCCCCCGCCACATGAGAATAGCCCCACCCAGTGTAAATAATGCGGTTATAATGTCTGCTATTGCTTTTGTTCGCATATTATTCTCATCATAAACTTTCTCCATTCCTTTCATAAATCCGCGCATTTTACCAGATTCGTGCTTCTTATTTATAGTTTTTACTGAATCATTAATGTTTACTGAATCCCGTCTTTTTTCCATTGCATTACTAATATTAGCAGAGAGCACATGTGCTTGTTTATAGGAATAAAGTGAACCTAATATTGTATAGCTACTTCCAATAAATGTAAGAATACAAAGTACGGTCAGTAAAGTTGGCCTTTTAATTAATATTTCTTCATCATCATTGTAGTTGGGGTTCATAAAATAGTATTCAATTTCGTTTTGATAATTTATGCAAAGAAAAATAAAATGTGCGAGTTGTATAAATAAATCAAATCAAGCACCTTTACCGGATGGAATTTCGTTTTGGAATAATAGGCTGTGGAAAAATATCGATTCGCCATGCTGAGAATATGGCTCGCTTTGGAAGAATAGTTGCGGTTTGCGATATCATTACTGAAAGAGCAGAAATTCTTGCTGAAAAATTTGGCGCAAATCCTTACTCAGATATAATGGCAATGCTCGAAAAAGAAAAAGAGCTAAATGTAATAGCGATATGCACGCCAAATGGCTTACATGCAACACATTCAATTGCTTGCCTCAATGCGGGCAAAGATGTATTATGCGAAAAACCTCTCTGTATCCATAAAGAAGAAGGCGAAAAAATGTTATCAGCTGCAAAAAAGAATCATAGAAAACTGTTTGTGGTAAAATCCACAAGGTTCAATCCTCCTGTTATTAAGTTGAAAAATTTATTAGAAAGCAATAGGCTGGGAGAAATCTACAGTTTCCATCTTTCCTGTATTTGGAACAGGCCGGCTTCCTATTATTTTAATTCATGGAAAGGAACATTGGCGCTTGACGGCGGCACTCTTTATACCCAGTTTAGTCATTATATAGATGTATTGTACTGGCTTTTTGGTGAAGTGAAAAATGCACAAGGGGTTCGGAAAAATTTAGCTCATCAGGGAATAATAGAATTTGAAGATACTGGCGCGATTAGTCTCCAAATGGAAAGTGGTGTCATCGGTTCACTTAATTATAGCGTGAACAGTTTTAATAAAAATATGGAGATCGCGTTAACAGTGGTTGCCGAAAAAGGAACCATAAAAATCGGCGGTGAATACCTTAATGAATTAATATACTCTGAAGATCCATCTTTGATTGAAAATGTCGCGGGCGGAAATGGCGCAAATGATTATGGAACTTATAAAGGTTCAATGAGCAATCACCAACATGTGTATGACAATTTTATAAAAGCTCTTACAAATAAAGATAACGTAAGCACGACTGCTACTGATGGCCTGAAGTCGGTAGAAATGATTGAAAAAATTTATGCCGATTGTAAATTAATTTCTTAAGAATGAATGGGGACAATCAATTGCTCATTTTAGTTTCCAATGTGTCACCGCGGGTTGAATATATTTTTGATTTTATTTTTAAAGATCAATTGGGAATGGCGTGGGAACTTACCCTGAATGAAGCGGATTTTAAAAATTATAATGGCACTAAAATAAATTACTCTTCAAAAAGGATTGGCGAACATTTATTCATAAAAGAACTTGGTTTACTTAAAGAAAGTGAAATAAATAATCATCTAATAAATGTTAAAGAACAAAACGGAACAAAAATTTTCTTTCAACAGGAATGCGATACTGGCTTTGATATTTTCTCTGCAGCATTTTATTTATTAAGCCGCTATGAAGAATATCTTCCTCATACAACAGATTATTACGGACGGTTTAAAGAAACGAGCTCGCTGGCCTTTAAAAATAATTTTTTAAGAACTCCTATAATCGATACCTGGGTAAAAAATTTAAAGGATGTTCTAAAAAGACGGTTTCCTAATTTAAATTTTAAGACAAATAAGTTCAATGCTGTAATGACCTATGATATAGATGTGGCCTATAAATACAAAGGCAGAGGTTTCATTAGAATATTGGGGAGCCTGGTTAAAAATGGAATTAAAAAAACCGGATCATCAAAAGAAAGAATGGCCGTTATTCAAGGAAAAGCAAAAGATCCATGGGATGTTTATGAAAATATAAAAGGTTTATTAAAAAAATATGAACTGCCTTCCATTTTCTTTTTCCTTCTGGGAAATCGTTCAAAGCATGACCATAACCTTTTTTATAAAAATTCTGAAATGAGAAATCTTGTAAAAGAGATTCAATCATTTAGTCAAGCTGGAATACATCCATCATACAATACTTCTTTAAAAAATGGTTTAATTGAAAGTGAGAAAAACAGATTGGAATATTTATCTAAAACTCCCGTTACCAAAAGCCGCCAACATTATTTGAAATTTTCCCTGCCAGGCACCTTTACAGAATTATCACGCCTTGCTATCCGGGAAGATTACTCCATGGCCTACGCACAAAGCTCAGGATTTAGGGCAGGTACCAGCTTTCCATTTTTATTTTATGACCTTAAGAATGAAAAAATTATTCCAATCAAATTATTTCCTGCGGCATGTATGGAAGTCACGTACAAGGATTTTTTAAATGCTTCGCCCGAAGACTTTTTAAAGGAATGCAAATACCTGGCTGGTGAAGTAAGCAAAGTAGGTGGGACTTTTATTTCTATATGGCATAACAATACTTTAGGAAATGATAATTTACCTAATGGCTGGGCGGATGCTCATGAAGCCCTGATGAAATATCTTTATGATATTAAAAATACTAACGCCGAATGAGGATTATTTTTACAGTAACCAATGATCTTACATACGATCAACGTATGACACGTATCTGTTCATCATTGGCAAATGCTGGCCATCAAATCTTGCTGGTAGGAGTTAAAAGAAAAAACAGTACTCAATTCGAGGAAAGAAAATATTTACAAAAAAGATTAGATGTAATAATGCAGAAAGGATTTGGATTTTATTCTTTGTTTAATATCCATCTCTTTTTTTATTTACTGTTTAAAAAGTGCGATGCTATATGTTGTATAGACCTCGATACAATGCCCGCCGTATATTTCGCGACGGCGATCAAAAAGAAAATAAGGATATATGATGCACATGAATATTTTAGCCAGCTGAAGGAAGTAATCACGAGGCCACGCGTATACAAGGTTTGGCATTTCATAGAAAAGAAAATGGTGCCTGCATTTAAATTGGGCTACACAGTCAGTGAAAGTATAGCAGATGAATTTCAAAAGCTTTATCATGTAAATTATCTAACCATACGTAATGCCCCGTTATTAAAAGAATATGAACACAAAATTAAAAACGCAAAATTAATATACTACCAGGGAAGCGTAAATGAAGGACGCTGTTTTGAAATGTTGATTCCTGCTATGAAGTATGTAAATACTGAAATGGTAATATATGGGGACGGAAACTTTATGGCGCAGACACAACAATTAATAAAAGAAAATAATTTAGAACATAAAGTAATTACAAAAGGAAAAATAAATCCGGAAGAACTTGAGTTAACCATTGCGGATGCCTATATCGGAATTAACCTTGTAGAGCCTGTTGGACTTAATCAATATTATTCCCTGGCCAACAAATTCTTTGATTACATTCATCACAATATTCCCCAGGTGACCATGAAATTTCCGGAATATGAAAAAATAAATAATCAATATGAAGTGGCGCTTTTAATAGATAATTGTACAGTAGAATGTATTGCTGAAGCAATTAATAAATTATTAGACAATGAAGAACTGTACGCACGACTTGCGAACAATTGTAACGATGCAAAAAAGGTTTATAACTGGCAAGAAGAAGAGAGGAAATTAATTTCATTCTACCAATCAATCAATGGATAAGTATTTACACATTGTATGTTTTGATGTTCCCTACCCACCGGATTATGGTGGAGTATCCGATATTTTTTACAAAATAAAAACCCTACACGAAGAAGGAGTTAAGATCATACTGCATTGCTTTGAATATGGAAGAGGAGAGCATCCGGAATTAAATTTGTATTGTGAGAATGTAATTTATTATCCCAGGAAAAAGAAAGCGATTGTAAACAATAAGCTACCCTACATTGTCGCATCAAGAATAAACAAAACACTTGAAGACAATTTAAGTAAAGACAACCACCCTATCCTGATTGAAGGCATTCATTGCAGCTATTTGGTTTACAACAACAAACTCAAAGACAGGAAAGTATTGATAAGATTGCATAATGTGGAATATCTCTATTATCAATACCTATGTAAAATAGAATACAAGCCTTTAAGAAAACTCTACTTCTATATCGAAAGCCAAAGACTTAAAAAGTATGAAATGCGATTAGCGTTGATGGCTAATTTTTTGGCAATAAACGAAAAAGACCGGGACTGGTACCAGGAAACATTAAAAGCAAAAAATATAAAATGGTTGCCCGCATTTGTCGCAGGCAATCAAATAAATTCTTTGGATGGCTTGGGTGAATATTGTTTATACCAGGGGAACTTGTCCGTCATAGAAAATGAGATGGCAGCCTTATGGTTAATGGAAAAAATATTTACCATTACCCGAAAGCCCTTAATCATTGCCGGAAAAAACCCATCTACAAAATTAAAAAAACTCTTAAAAAAATTTCCGGGTGTTCAACTGGTTTCCAATCCGTTAGAAAATGAAATGCTTGAGTTGACTAAAAACGCCCAGATTATCCTGGCACCTTCTTTCAATATAACAGGCTCAAAAATAAAATTATTTAACGCGTTAATCCAGGGAAGGCATGTTCTATCAAATGCTGCAGGAGTCGCCGGCTCAGGGCTGGAAAATCTATGTATTTTAGCAGATACTGAAGAGCAGTTTATATCGAAGATCAATGAATACTTCACAACAACTTTTACTCAACATGAAAAAGATCGGCGTTCAACCACGTTATTTTCTATTTACAATAACAGAAAAAATGCGATTGAGATAATGGAACAACTATTTTAAAGTTTTTATTTAAGATATGCTGATAGAAGCATTATCAATCACTTTTCCTCTTTCAGTCTTTAAAGTTCTTGCAGGAAATTTGTTGATCACCATGTAATCATGTGTAGCCATAATAATCGCTGTGCCATAATCGCGGCAAATATTGAAAAGCAACTGCATGACTTCATCCGAAGTTTCAGGATCAAGGTTTCCTGTAGGTTCATCAGCCAGGATTAATTTGGGTGAATTGAGTAATGCGCGGGAAATATCTATGCGCTGCTGTTCGCCACCACTTAACTCGTGGGGCATTTTGTGGCCCTTCGTCTTGAGGCCAACTTTATCTAAAACATCCGCGATCTTTTCGTCCATTAATTTATCATCCTTCCATCCTGTAGCACGTAGTACGAATTTCAAATTTTCATTTACATTTCTATCGGTCAGTAATTGGAAGTCCTGGAAAACCACTCCGAGATTACGACGCAGGTAGGGAATCTTTTTCCAATCAAGCTGGCGAAGGTCATAGGAAACCACAGTTCCTTCTCCCTCTGTCAATTCCAGGTCACCATATAACGTCTTTAAAAGGCTGGATTTACCGGTACCGGTCTTTCCCACGAGGTAAACGAATTCGCCTCTGCTCACCTCAATATTAATATCGCTCAAAATAAGCGCACCACCCTGGTAAATATTCGCATTTTTTAATTCAGCAATTGTTTCCTGCATTTTTAAAGTTTCAATGATTGTAAAGGACTATGGGCGTAAAGTTATATCTATAATTATATTTATGAAAAAACAAATGAGTTACAATTGTTAAAAAAA
>JBDTXP010000031.1:0-16861 GCA_040006135.1 Ginsengibacter sp.
AAGACCTGAATGCTTTTAGTATTAACAGCGCCATGAAAATGGTAGCTGGAACTGCAAGAAGTATGGGACTTACTGTAGAAGGCAAAGCACCCTGGGAAAACTAAATTGTAAAGAACTTCCCGCTTAGGCGGGACAAAAACTTTTGAAAATGATCACAAAAAAAAGAAAAGAAGCCAACGCTAAAGTAGATGTGAATAAAACCTATTCATTAAAAGAGGCTTCTGCGTTAGTTAAAGATATAAATACTACCAAATTCGATAGTTCAGTTGATCTGCACATAAGACTTGGTGTAGATCCAAAAAAGGCAGACCAGGCTGTAAGAGGCACAGTTTCTTTGCCACACGGAACCGGTAAAACTAAAAAAGTATTAGTGCTTTGCACTCCTGATAAAGAACAGGCTGCAAAAGATGCGGGTGCTGATTTTGTTGGTCTAGATGAATTCATTACTAAAATTGAAGGTGGCTGGACGGATGTGGATGTAATAATTGCCACTCCTTCCGTGATGCCAAAAATTGGTCGTCTTGGTAAAGTATTAGGACCAAGAAATCTGATGCCCAATCCTAAAACAGGAACCGTTACAAATGATGTAGCTGCTGCTATAAATGATGTAAAAGGTGGTAAGATTGCTTTTAAGGTAGATAAAGTTGGAATCGTTCACGCATCAATAGGCAGGGTAAGTTTTGCACCGGAAAAAATCGAAGCTAACAGCCAGGAACTCATAAACGCAATCATAAAATTAAAACCCGCTACTTCAAAAGGTATTTACCTAAAAAGTTTAAGTATGGCAAGTACTATGAGTCCTGGAATATTAATAGATGCCAAATCAGTTCAAAACTAAAAAACATCCGCTTTTCTTAAAAAGGTAAAGCATCAAAAATAATAGTATGAATAAAGTTCAAAAACAGGAAGTGATAGAAGCTTTGAAAGGAAAATTTTCTCAGTATTCTAATTTCTATATTACAGATACAGAGCAACTTTCAGTAGCCCAGATCAATACTTTGCGCAAGCATTGTTACGATAAAAATGTGGAAATGAAAGTCGCTAAAAATACGTTGATCAAAAAAGCAATGGAAAGCCTGGATAGCGAAAAATATTCAGGTATCTACGATTCTTTGCATAATGTAACGGCTCTTATGTTCTCAGAAAATCCTAAAGATCCCGCTGTAATTATAAGTAGTTTTCGTAAATCAATGAATGGCGACAGACCGGTATTGAAAGCAGCATTTTTAAATGGCGATGTGTTTGTTGGTGACAATCAATTGGTAAACCTTACGAGGATTAAAACTAAGAATGAATTAATAGGTGAGGTGATTGGATTATTAATGTCTCCTATACAGCGTGTGTTAGGAGCCTTACAAAACAGGCCTGAAACCACAGATGCAGCAACTGAAGTAATAGCTGAATCGGCTCCTGCAGAAAAAGCACCAACTGCAAAAGCAGAACAAGCATCAGAAAGCGCTCCTGAAGTAGCAGCTCTTGCTGCAAAAGCAGAAGATGCACCAACAGCAGAGTCATCAAGTGAAGCGGCAGCATCGAATGAAGAACAGCCCGCTTCATAAAAGAAAATTTCGGGAAGTACCTTGAAATAAATAAACAATTTTTTTAAAAACAAATCCGCCGGACCTTAATTGAAAAGGAAAGAAGGCGGGAAAAATTAAAACAAAAAATCATGGCAGACGTAAAAGCATTAGCTGAAAATTTAGTAGGCTTAACAGTAAAGGAAGTTCAGGAATTAGCTGAATTTTTAAAATCAGAATATGGTATCGAACCAGCAGCAGCTACAGTTGTAGCGAGTGCTGACGGTGGTGGTGGAGCTGCAGCGGTAGAAGAAAAAACATCTTTTGATGTAATTCTTAAAGCACCTGGAGCTAATAAACTGGGTATCGTTAAGATCGTTAAAGAATTAACCGGCCTTGGCTTGAAAGAAGCTAAAGACCTTGTAGATGGTGCACCAAAAGCAATTAAAGAAGGTGTAGATAAAGCCACTGCGGAAGAAATTAAAACTAAATTAGCTGATGCAGGTGCTGACGTTGAGATAGCTTAATTTTAGAAAATAAATAATAATAAAGCCCCGGATTTCCGGGGCTTTATTTGGTTTAATGAAAAGATTACACGGAGGAAGGCCAAGAGGAACCACTGAGAATCACAGAGAATACTGCTGGCTTCAACACTTTGTATAGAGAGAATTAGAAGAGTATGCTGAAATAAATTTGCGCTTAGGATTTAACTTATTTTACCTTCTTAAACATCATAATATAACCACAAAGGTTTTTTGAATGTTTTTTTAGAGCCACCTGAACCGGTTTTATGATGTGATATTCACTTTGCTTTGGAATATAACCATAGTTGATAATATTGCTTGCCAGGTCCTGGCCATAGTGCTTTTGATATATTACCTGCTTCTCATTATAATCATACATTCTCACTTCATATAATTTACAATCCATGGTGCCAATAAATACAAATTGATACCAACTCCCTTGTGTAAGCGGTACGATCACGGGCATTTCGTATTCGCTCTCCATGGTCATTGAAGCTTCTTTTACGAGAATGAATCCATCCTTTGCAAGGGTTAACTTTAAGCTGTCAGCTTGTTGCCGCATTACTGAATCGAAGCAAGGTGCCTGCCGTATTCTGTCCTGGCCAATTGCTGAATGGCATGTAATAGTGACCAATAAGATCAGCAATAGGGTTTTCAAGAGGGTAGATTTAAAAACTAATATACAATTTTAAGGTTTTTATATAGAATTTCAGACTTTTCGAAAGTAAAAAAGCGATTTTAACTAAATAAAAAGGCCCAAAAACGGCTTGCTTAAAACGTTTTATTATATGCTTATATTGTTTTAGGATTGGTTAATTTGTAAGTGAACAATATGCAAAAATGCTACTATCAACTATTAGTTAAATGAATGCCCTATTGGAATCGCAAGGCTATGTCCAACAGGGAAAAAATAAAGCCTAATACTTCTCTTTTAATAAATAATTGCCGTTGGCCTGAGCCAGGCATGTAAGGGAGAGCTCATTTATACACACATTAGGTGGAGCAGTAGCGCAATAAATAATTGCGTCAGCTATGTCATTTGCAGTCAGAGGCTCAAATCCGGCATATGTTTGAGCGGCTTTTGCCTCGTCACCTTTGAAGCGCACTTTGGCGAATTCTGTTTCTGCGGCGCCGGGTTTTATATTCGTAACCTTTATTTTATGTGGCAATAAGTCTATGCGCATGGAGCGGCTTATCGCATCCACGGCAGCTTTGGAAGCGCAGTAAATATTTCCCCGTTCATACATATCATCTCCGGCAATAGAGCCGATGTTGATAATATGTCCTGATTTCTTCTTAATCATTGCTGGTAAAATAGCTTTAGTTACATAAAGAAGGCCATTTACATTGGTATCCATCATTGTCTCCCAATCTTCAATATCACCTTCATCTATAAGATCACGTCCTGCAGCAAGACCCGCATTATTGACAAGAATGTCAATTTGTTTCCATTCATCTTGCAAAGATCCAATGGACTCAAAAACGGACTCCTTATCTCTGACATCAAAAACACTAATGATGACTTCAATTTTGTAAGTTTCGGTTAGATGCTTTTGCAAATCTTCCAACAATTCTTTTCTTCTGCCATTTAGAATTAATGAAAATCCTTTTTCAGCAAATTGAATAGCAGCAGCGCGACCAATACCTGATGAGGCGCCTGTTATTAAAACTTTTTTATTCATAATTAATTAAGATTAGCGGACAAGCATCACACTTCCTTTTTGATTAAGCTTATTATTTTCAAAATCGATAGCTTCTACTGTCCAAACGAAAATATCACCATCTAATGCTTTCCCTTTGAAAGTCCCATCCCATCCACGTGAAGGGTCTTTAGTACTAAATACAATATGACCAAACCTGTCATAAATATTAAATCCAATAAATGTTTTTATACCTAATGGTATTGCCCTTAGAACGTCATTGAGTCCGTCGCCATTAGGAGTAAAAGCATTCGGCACATAAATACCTGCTTTTACTTTATACACTGTTATATTTATCGTGTCTGTTGCTTTACAATTTGCATCATTACTTGCGGTTAAAATGTATTGTTGACTTTCTTTTAATATCGCAACCGGATTAGCAATGTTAGCATTATTTAACCCGAGAGAAGGTGACCACACATAATGGCTGCCTCCTGTACCATTCAACTGTAATGGCTGGTAGATAACTATTGAAGTATCCATTCCTGCATTAGCTACCACCCTCGGATACACTTTTATAAACACCGTATCTTTTACTGCTTTTGGGCAACCAAGGTTATCCTTAACGGACACCACATAGTTCATGTCGTGATCAGGGTGGGCAATAGGATTAGCAATGGTGGAATCAGAAAGGAAATCTCCTGGTGACCATAAATAACTCTTGCCCCCGGTAGCAGTTAACTGTGCACTCGAATCAAAACAAAGCGCCTGGTCTTTGCCCGCATTTGCTACAGGATAAGGCACCACTTTCACTAAAACTTCATCAGTACTCTGGCAGGTACCTATATTGCCGATTACTTTATAGGTAGTGTTAACTAATGGAGTGGCAATAGGTTTTTTTATGCTGTCGTTGTTTAAAGTATTTGAAGGTGTCCATAAATAATGTAATGCATCGCTAGTTGTATTAATAGTAATTGCATCGCCTTTACAAATCGTTGTATCATTACCTGCATTAACGGAAACAAATTGTTTTACTGTAACCTGTACTGAATCGGTGTTTATACATTTATAGATATCTGTTACCTGTAAGAAATAAGTAGTATTTGCCTTAGGGCTTACCTTAGGAGAGGCCACCATGTTATTGCTGATATTATATGATGGGGACCAACTATAAATGTTTGTATTTGTGGCAGAAGCATTTAGCTGTAAAGTATCTATTGAACAGACAAGTGTGTCGTTCGTAATTTTTATTACAGGCAAATCCCTTTTCAAAACCATTACGGTATCCTCTCTTCGTTTAGCACAGCCTGTTACTCCCACAGAAACAATATAATTTGTTGTGACATTTGGATTTGCAATCGGGTTAGGAATGTTGACGTTACTTAATCCTGCTGCAGGCCGCCATTGGTAGTTATCTCCACCGCCGGCATTTAGTGTGACGGAATTATTCTTACAAAAAGCGGTATCTATTCCGGCGTTAGGTATAGCTAATTTCTTTACATTGATCGTTGTGCTTGTACTTGCAAAACAATGATCTCCCCATTTTGCCTGGAGGAGATAGGTCGCATTATTTTTGGGGTAAACATTTACTGAAGAACCGGACAAAGAGGAAATGAAAGTTGTAGGTAACCATGTAAACGAAGCTGGTGAATGATTAGCGGTTCCTTTCAGTGAAACAGTATCATCTTCACAAATATTTTGAGCAGATGCTGTAATTGTTGCTGCAAGATCAAATGCAGGCCTTAACCAAACTGAGTCGGATGATACACATCCTCCCGCATCTACAGTAACTGTATATTTTGTAATGGCATTTGGAAATGCAAGGGGAGTGGCTGAATTGGCATTTAATAATTTTGCGTTTGGTGTCCACGAAAAAGTACCTGCAGATGTGGAGGAGGCCTTGAGTTGGATAGTATCTTTTCCGCAATACAATGAATCTTTAAAGGATACAGAAAGAGTCGGATTTGCAATAATTGTTACTGGAGATGAAACAGTTTTCGTACACCCCTTACTGTTAGATACAGTCAAATTTACAGTATAAGTTCCCGGTGTAGCAAATGCATATGAAGGGTTTTGCAAATGAGTTGTATCAGCAAGCGTGGTACCATCGCCAAAATTCCAGAACCATTTATCCACGTTTCCATAAATAGTTCTGGAAGTATCATTAAATTTAATAGGAACGTTAATACATTGGCCACTGAAGATGAATCCAGGGGAGAATCCCGGGTATACTTTTACTACTGATACAGTAGAATCTGAGCAGGGTAAACCGCGGTTGACTACCATTTTTATTTTATAAACCCCTGTATCAGAGAATACATGCAAAGGGGTAGAAGATGTGGAACTATTATTTATTCCTGATGAAGGATCATCAAATTCCCAATAGTAATTTTGAATGTTACTATTGGGTGTATTATTATTAAACGCTAAGGAAAATCCATCGCACGTAATGTATTGAGGATTCAGCGTTGCTTTTATAGGGAAACAATCAGCTACCTGGATGTGTAATGATTTTCTACCCTCCCCAACATACACTCCATTTCTGTATTCTTTTGCAATTGCAGTTAGTACATAAACTCCGCTTGTTGGAGCAGTACCACTCACTATGCCAGTGACCGGGTCTATACTTACTAATGGACCTAATGGTTGAGTAGCAGAAAAAGGAAAACTATATGGTACATTATTGAAAGGATAAATTGCCGTGCCAGGACTCGGATTGCCCGATGTACCACCACTAAATGCAGGGGCAAATGAATAAACAAGACTGTCCTTTTCTTTGTCAGTTGCGGAAAAATTAAAAGTGAAGGCGTTGTCTGCGCAAACAATAGCGGTATCATTCGCATCAAATTGGGGACTTGAATTATAAGGAGCACTTGCTAATGTTGCATTGCCAGGTATAGAAACTGTCCATGTGTCTCCAAGTGAGTTGGAGTTGGCAATATTTACAATTCCACTGATACGGCAGCATCTTTGATAAGCAATTGTATATCCCGTGGCTGTTGGTGATAATTCTACGACGTCTTCATAAGTGGCGATCTTATAGCAAATCGAAGGAATGTTGAGCACGCAAGGATTACATTGCTGAAGTGTACAGTTGCTTACGTTTGGTGCCTCCTTTAATTGAACTATGCGATTCTCAATAAACGAATAATTGCCGCCGTCAAAATAAGTGAAATTCACCTGGTCATCTAACTGTCCTGGGTAAGTAGCATTGCAGATCATATAGATCTTTAAAACTATTTTATATTTTATTTTTGAAGGATCACTGGTGCCTGGCCCGAGATATTCATAATAAATCCAGCCGCCCTTGGTATGTGTAGCAAAGGTTATGAGGGAACTAAAGAAAAGCGATAGGATTAAAAAAAGTTTCTTCATTAAGCAGCAGTTCTCTTTTTCATTGAAAGGCTAAATTAATCAAATACTGATTGAGTTTATAATAAATAGTATAAAATAAAACCTCTTCTTTTCCCTTGATTTTGAATTTATAAGGTTACTGTGATGAGATACTTATTTTTTATTTATCTTGAAAAAATTTTACAGATTTCCACTTTTTTTTTCAGGCCACCAAAAATCTATCATGTCACCAACCGTACTGCTATCTTTTATCATAGGATATTTTCTTGTCCTGATACTTGTATCCTACTTTACCTCAAGGAAATCGAATGATAATGCGACTTTTTTCATAGCTAACAGATCTTCAAAATGGTATCTCGTGGCTTTTGGAATGATTGGTACGGCCTTAAGTGGCGTTACTTTTATTTCTGTGCCTGGCGAAGTGGGTAACCTGGCCGGTTCTCAATTCAGATATTTTCAGTTTGTACTGGGTAATGCAGTTGGTTATTTTATAGTTGCCGGTGTTTTACTTCCTCTCTATTATAAGATGCATCTTATTTCTATTTATGAAGTAATAGAACGTACACTTGGGAAAGTAAGTCATAAAACGGCAGCAGCCATTTTCCTGGTATCACGTACAATAGGTTCTGCTTTTCGATTATACCTTGTAGCTATTGTGCTACAGCGGTTTATTTTTGATGAAATGGGCGTGCCTTTCTGGCTTACAATAGTTATTTGTTTATTATTAATATGGGGTTATACTTTCAGGGGCGGGCTTAAAACTATTATCATTACCGATACGTTGCAAACAGTTTTCCTGGTTTCTTCTGTCGTGTTATCTATCTATTTTATCTGTAGCAGCCTGAATATGAATATTGGTGAAGCATTCACTGCGATTAAAGACAGCCATTATTCAAAAATATTTTTTACGGATGATTTTGTTACCAATAAATTTCATTTTTCAAAACAATTCCTCGGTGGCATTTTTGTTACAATCGGCATGTTTGGACTAGACCAGGACCTGATGCAGAAAAATTTAAGCTGCAAAAATCTGAAGGATGCCCAAAAAAATATGCTCAGTTTTACTGTGATTTTTGTGATCATTAATTTATTTTTTTTAAGCGTAGGAGCTTTGCTTTATATTTATGCAAACCGCGAAGGCATTGCTTTGCCTATAGATGCCGCATCCGGATTGCCACGCACTGATTACCTGTTTCCGGAAATAGCGCTCAATCATTTTAAAGGTGTGCCTGCGGTTGTATTTATGCTTGGACTTACTGCTGCAACTTTTGCTACTACTGATTCCGGGCTAACGGCGCTCACAACTTCATTTTGCATTGATTTTTTACATTTTGATAAAAAGAAAGATCTTCCTGAAAAACAAATGGTTCGAAAGCGAACTTATGTACACGTGGGCTTTTCTATTTTAATTCTTCTTGTAGTTCTTTTATTTAATGCCGTAAATAATGCCTCCGTTGTTTCTGCAATTTTTAAAGTTGCAACCTATACTTATGGGCCATTGATTGGCCTTTTCGCATTTTCAATTTTTTCTAAAACACGCCTTGTATTTGACAGGATCACTCCATTGATTTGTATTGCAGCTCCTTTGATTACTTTTTTTATCGACAAATACAGCAAGGAATTATTAGGTGGCTATGTATTCGCTGAAGAATTAATTATTGTAAACGGGCTTATCACTTTTATTGGATTAATGCTTTTTTCCAAGAAAAAATCCCTTACAGAAAACTTATCAAATGCCTGAAATTCTTTCACAGCTGGTGAATGATTATGCACTCAAATTTACTTCACCAACAGATGCTTTGCTAGAAGAAATTGAGCATTTTACAAATGAACATCATCATGATCCCATAATGCTGAGCGGACCACAGCAGGGAAAACTTCTTGAAATAATTAGCAGAATTATTCAACCTCTTTATATTTTGGAAATTGGAACATTTACAGGATATAGCGCGCTTTGTCTTGCTAAGGGGCTAAGAATGAATGGTAAATTACATACAATAGAGTTGAGGGATGAAGAAGTCCGGATCGCAAATAATTTTTTTGCAAAATCTTCACATAGTGACCAAATAATTTTGCACCATGGAAATGCGTTAGAGATTATTCCAACTTTAAAGTTGGAATGGGACCTGGTATTTATCGATGCGGATAAAACAGGTTATATTGATTATTACGAATTAACTTTGCCGCATTTAAATAAGAATGGCGTTATACTCGTGGATAATGTGCTTTTCCATGGGCAGGTTTTGGAGGCGAATATTAAAGGAAAAAATGCGAAGGCAATTCATTCTTTTAATGAGCATGTAAAAAATGATGAGCGTGTGATGCAGGTCATGCTGACTGTTAGAGATGGGCTAATGGCTATTATTAAAAAGTAATGATCTACTTAATTTAAAAACAAATGAAAAATATTTTATTGATCATTTTTCTTTTTACTTTTTTACCTTTTAATGTAAAGGCACAACGACTTACACCCGAGCAATATGTTGCTGCTTATAAAGATCTGGCTATTCGCGAAATGAAAAGAATGGGAGTACCTGCCTGTATTACGCTCGCGCAGGGATTACTTGAAACAGAAGGAGGAAACAGCGCACTACTCATGAGATCAAATAATCATTTTGGCATTAAATGCAAAAGTAACTGGACAGGTGACAGCGTGAGCCACGATGATGATGCTGCAGGTGAATGTTTCAGGGTTTATAAAAATGCGGAAGATAGTTACCGGGACCATTCAAATTTTTTAAAAGGAAGTGACCGGTATGCATTTTTATTCAAATTAAATCCTGCTGATTATAAGGGTTGGGCTTATGGTCTCAAAAAAGCCGGATATGCTACTAATCCTAAATATCCTCAAACACTTATTACGAATATTGAAAAGTATAATCTGCAACAATATTCTCTTGAGGCTTTAGGCGAAGTGCCGGTATTTGATGCGTCAAAATTTGCAAGTGATCCAGAGATCAAACTTTTGGCAGTAGATAATGAAAATGAAATCCCCCCCGCAAATATTATAATAACTATAAATGGCAGTAAGGCAATTCAAGCCTTTAAAGGCACTTCATTACTTGCTATAGCAACCCAATATGATATCCCTCTTTCAAAATTGCTTGAGATAAATGATCTTCAAAATGATGGCCTTCTCTCGAATGATCAATTAATTTTTCTTCAAAAGAAACAGGCTAAGGGTGCGGAAGCTTTTTACATTTCATCTAAAAACGAATCACTTTATGTAATTGCTCAAAAAAAAGGGGTAATTCTTAAAAATCTTGAAGCGTATAATCCACTTTATCAGAACGAAATTCCTATCCCAGGTTCCAAAATAAATCTGCAACCAGGAACATCAGAAATAAAAGATGCGCAATCTTTGAAATTGAAAGAATTTAAAGAGCAAAAAGAAGAAAACAATATTCATGTAGTGCAGCCAGGTGAAAGCCTGTATGGTATATCAAAAAAATATGCCCTGACTGTTAGCGATTTAAAATCCTGGAATCAACTTTTAAGTGATCATATCAGTGTGGGCCAGCAGCTCATCATCTCAAAATAATAATATGGCTCAAATTACTGTTCATGATAAAGATTTTATGCCTTATTTATCAGCTGATGAAATCGAAATACAGGTACGAAGAGTTGCGGATGAAATTAATCGTGACTATAAGAATAAAAAGCCGTTGTTTATCGCCATTTTGAATGGTGCTTTTATTTTTGCTGCAGACCTTTTTAAAATGATAGATATAGAGGCTGAGATCTGCTTTATAAAACTTGCTTCTTACAAAGGAGTAAAATCAACGGGGAAAGTAATTACAGCAATCGGATTGGATGTAGATTTATATGGAAAAGATGTGATAATTGTAGAAGATATAGTTGATACAGGCAAAACACTTTCTCAATTTTTACCGCAATTAGAACATCAGCATCCTGCATCCTTAAAAATTGCTTCTCTTTTGCACAAGCCTGAAGCAATGATACATCCTATTAAAATTGATTATCTTGGATTTACAATTCCTAATAAATTTGTAGTTGGGTATGGACTTGATTATGATGGACTAGGTAGAAATATTAAGGAAATTTATCAGTTGGTGTAAATGACTTAAAATAAAACTTTATATTTTCAAAAGACAAAAGGACAAAGGAGCAGACCATTGTTCTCGTTTTTATTACGTTACCAAAAATCAATATTGCGAAAACTCATCTTTACTGTTATTATAATAATATGCAGCATCGGCACTTCCGCTCAATACTACATAAGGGGAGAAGTAAATGATGAACATGGAGAGCCATTGTCCAACGCCAAAATATATATGCCATCTACCAGGTCCATTTTTTATAGTGGTTATGTGGGCGGCTTTGGTATTCCTACTTCCAAACTTTATGATTCATTGATTATAAGTAAATCCGGGTACATAACCCAGGCAATAAAAATAAACAGCACACTTTATCAAAAGGTAGTTTTAAAAATGATTGCCGTTAATACAAGTGTAGAAACGCAGAAACTGATTTCTCTAACTTCCGGTAAAGATGGTAACATGTTGCCATTATCATATTTTAATGGAGAGAGCTACACAAATATTATTGAAAATGATTTTATAAAAACCGACCTGCAAACTAAAACATCTTTTTCTATGCGTACCGATAAAGCTTCCTACAGCAATGTTCGGAGAATTATCAACCAGGGTATGAAAGTGCCAACCGATGCAGTGCGGATTGATGAGATGCTTAACTATTTTAATTTTAACTATAGGGAGCCTCCGCGAGGTGATGTATTTAAATTAACATCACAATTAACATCGTGCCCCTGGAACAAAGAGCATCAGCTTTTATTTATTGATCTATCGGCCCGTAAATTAAACCTCGAAAAAATACCGCCCTCTAATCTTGTTTTTTTGATTGACGTTTCAGGTAGTATGGATCAACCAAACAGGTTACCGCTTTTAAAAGCTGCATTCCATCTGTTAGTAAAAAATTTGCGACCAATAGATACTGTTTCAATTGTAGTTTATGGTGGCACTGTAGGTATATGGCTTAAACCCACTTGTGGTTCAGAGAAAGAAAAAATTTCAAAGAGTATTGAGGAACTCAATGCAAGCGGTGATACGCCGGGAGAAGCAGCAATTCGAACAGCTTATAAACTTGCTGAAACTACTTATATAAAAGGAGGGAATAACCGGATAATACTTGCGACAGACGGCGATTTTAATGTTGGCCAGGCTTCTGAAAAGGAATTAGAAAATTTGATAAGCAAAGAAAAATTATCCGGAGTATTTCTTACGTGCCTTGGCGTGGGCATGGGTAATTATAAAGATTCTAAGATTGAAGTCTTAGCAAAAAAAGGCAATGGAAATTTTGCTTATATAGATGATCTTCGGGAAGCTGAAAAAATTTTAATTACAGAATTTACCCAGACGATGTATTCTGTGGCGAGCGATGTATTTTTAAGTGTCCGTTTCAATCCTAATTTGGTAGCACAATACAGGCTGTTGGGGTACGATAATAAAAAAAGTGTGTTAGATGTGAAGAGTACTGTGTTAGAGGGCGGGGAAATTGGTTCCGGTGCTGATAACACAATTGTTTTTGAACTGGTACCAGCAGTTAAAGAATTGAATGATAGTCTGGCAGGAATAAGTATAAATTATAGAACGCTGGCCGACTCTACTTTTCAATCCATTTATTACAATTGTTCCAATAATTATGTGCCACTTCAGCAACTGGCAAAAAGTTGGCAATTTGCCACAGCTGTTACCATGTTTGGGCTAAAGTTAAGAGGATCTGTTTATTTTCCACCAGTGGATTGGGACGTAATAAAAAAACTAGCGCAGGACGCTTGTTCGCCAAATAATTATCTCCAATCAGAATTTATTAGTCTTTTAGATAAATGTAAAGTGATCTATTACGAAAAAAAGAAAAAACGTAAGCATAAGACTAATACCCACAGTAATAGTTAATCTAATTAAAAGATTCCCTGATTCTTTCCCAAAAACCTTTATCATTTTTATCAGGCTTTGGTTTAAAATTTTCACTATCGGACAAAATATCCAGCATATTTTTTTCCTCTGAACTTACATTCTGAGGAGTCCATACATTTACATGAATTAACTGATCCCCTTTTTCATAAGAATTTATTGAAGGAAAGCCTTTGCCTTTCAAACGAAAAATCTTTCCACTTTGTGTTCCTGCAGGAATTTTAATTTTAGCGCGGCCGTCAATGGTTGGTACTTCTGTTTGCGTACCAAAAACTGCTTCAGGGAAAGAAATGTATAGATCAAAAGCCACATTCAGCCCGTCTCTTTGAAGTTGAGGATGCGCCTCCTCCTGAATTACAATAATTAAATCTCCTGATGCTCCACCACGCTCTCCTTTATTACCCTTACCACTCATACTCAATTGCATACCATCCTGCACACCAGCAGGGATATCAAGTGTTACAGTTTCCTCACCATAAACTCTTCCTTCACCTTTACATACAGTGCACTTATTAGTGATCATCGTCCCCTCACCGTTACAATCAGGACAAGTGACTACAGTTTGCATTTGGCCTAAGAAAGTATTTTGAACGCGGCGGACCTGACCGTTACCTCCGCAGGATTTACATGTCTGGCTGCTATTCTTATCTTTCGCTCCAGATCCTTTGCACGTATCACAAGTCACATATTTTTTTACCTTTATAGTCTTTGAGGCACCTTTGGCAATCTCCTCAAAATTGACTTTTATTTTTACCCGTAGGTTACTACCTCTTACGCCACGATTACCGCCTCCGGGACGACTACGGCCACCGCCATTAAAAAAACCACCAAACATATCTTCTCCGAAAATGTCACCGAACTGGCTGAATATATCTTCCATATTCATACCATGACCAGAAAAGCCACCGCCTCCTCTTCCCGCACTAAATGCGCTATGTCCAAAACGATCATATTGCGCTCTTTTATCAGAGTCGCTGAGTATCTCGTATGCTTCAGCTGCTTCCTTAAATTTTTCTTCTGCACTATCGTCACCTGGGTTACGGTCAGGGTGAAATTGCATAGCTACTTTTCGGTAGGCTTTTTTTATTTCCTCTGCAGTACTGGATTTGCTAACTCCCAATATTTCATAATAATCTTTCTTCGAAGATGTAGCATTTGCCATATCAGTTTTTTGCCCGGCATAAACATCCACCGGAATATTTTATTTGTGAAAATTTATTTGCCAACGACAACCTTGGCAAACCTTATTAGTTTATCATTCAGTGTATATCCCTTCTGCACTTCGGCTACCACTTTACCTTTCATTTCTTCATCCTCAACAGGCACTTCACTAATCGCCTCATCTTTTTCTACATCAAAGTCAGAATGTAAGGTGTCAATTGCTTTTAAACCTTTGGACTCGAGGGCTTTCCTGAATTTATTAAATATCAGCAGTATTCCTTCTTTGGTATTTTTCTCCATATCACTTTCCAACACCGGGCCTTCAGCGCGGTCCATATCATCGAGCACATCCAGTAAAGATATTATTACATCCTGGCCAGCCATTAAACGCATTTCAAGGTTCTCTTTTGAAGTTCTTCTTTTAAAATTGTCAAACTCTGCAAACAATCTAATATATTTATTTTTTTGTTCTTCCAGCTCACCTTTTAAGGCTTTTATTTCTTCAGAATGTGCATCCGTAGACCCATTATTGGAAGTTTCATTATCACCATTCACATCACTTCCTTCAAGTAATTCTTCCTCACCAGCCTGGCCTTCATTTTTATCTTGCTTCATAGTTTGCTTTTTCGATTTATTAGTTGAAAAAATATCTTTGAAAATTTTATATTTTTTCATTTACAAAATTACAATAGACAAACTATTTGCCAACAACAGAATTGGGACAAATTGACACTTGTTTTAAAATAAATTCTAATGTACTACCTGGAACTTGCCTGATTCGACCACATTATTTAACGGATCGCGAAGTTGAAAGATATAAACACCCCTGTACAAATCTGAAACAGAGAATGTAATTTTAGAGCCAGAGGCGGGAAATTCAGCTACTTTTTTTCCAATAAAGTTATAGACTACCAAAGAATATGATTTATTATAATCTTTAGCGAACTCGAAATTAATATTACTGATTGCCGGATTTGGATAGAATTTAACCGACTTAATAGCATCAGGGTTAAATGTAGATCTAACCTGTGCCTGGCTACCCAAATTAAAACCGGCCAATAAAATTATTATGTAGAAAATTCTTTTCAATAGTTCAAAAGTATTATAATTAATTCAAATAACAAATAAAGGACTTTTAAATCTTTTTAAAATTTCCTTTATTTCCCTACATAAAACGCATGGTGATTTTAAATATTGTTTAAGATGCTATTCATTACCAAACTTCGTAGGAAAGTAACTCATTTTCCTTTTTAATGCGGTTACCTTCCAATACAGTCGCGAAAATAATTGTTGCTGAAATGGCGGCTATTGTTACAAAATAAAATCCCCATTTAAAGTGTTTCCTTTTTTTAGAAGGGTATTTCTCTTTCATTTTTATTTTTTCGAAAATATTAATTGCAATATAATTAAAACCATTCTGCCCAAAAAATGCCAGGAATGAAATTTTAAATAATTATTTATTAAAAATATTCACAGGTACTATAAATTCCCACCTGCTATTCCCGGTATTACCATACAAGTCCTTATCAAGCAAATAACTGTAACGAATTCCAAAAGAAATGTCAGCCTGATTCCAGATTTTTCCATCAAAATTTAGCTCTGTTCCCGCTGAGCGAAATTTACCTCGATAAATATTTCCATTAGTGTAAAAATCTTTTACCCTGGTTTCATCATAGAATAAATTCATCCTTACACGAAGAAGGTAAAAAATATTGGCAAATCCTGCATCAGGGAAAAGTAAAGGAAAATGATAATTAACTCCCCATTTGGTCATTTCATAAAAATTCGCAGAAGTATATCCCCTGGAAAAGGGAAAACCACTGGAAAAATTTAGCTGGTGCAGGCTATCTTTTTTTAAGTATGCTCCAACTAGCTGAATACTATGGGTGTTGATTATACCCGGGAAATATAAGTTACCTGCGGTTACCACCTGGTATCCATTAAATTTCGTAACAGGCAATTTGTAGGAAATACTAAATGCTTGTGCCAGCCTTGGATAAATGGCTTGTGCTGCTTTCTGTAGCTGGGATGAAAAGGATAAGAAATTACTTATGTAATTATACGCCTGATTTCCAAAAGTGTCTTTGTATTGCGCGCGAAAATAACTGGTGTTGTAAACAAATTGGGAACCAAAATTTACGTAGGTAAATGATCGACCTTTACTTAAATTTAGTGGCACATTAAATCCTGCAAACGGTTCAAGTTGATTAAAATAAACAGGCTTGTTATGGAAAATAAATTTCCTGTCAAATGTGTAATTAATTCCGGCCGTTAAAAAAGGAAATAGTGCGCTGTAAGTTGCTGAAAAACCAACACGGTGAAATTTTTCTGAGCGATCAAAAGTATATGAAAGGCTGGATTCTAAAGTGTTCAAAATATTTTCACTGATAAGTGATAAAGTGTACTGAGGATCATCAGCCGCTGGCTCTACGCTATGAAAATTAAATAGCTTAAATGCTTTATGGTATTTAGTAATTGCAAAAGAATCATCCGGAGTATTATACAAAAGGTTACTGTTTAAACCATTAATGGCACTCGTCCCAAAACTTGAGGTAATTTTTTGCAATTGCGTCGATCCAATTTCTGTATATTTTAATTGATTCTTTGCGACTTGTTGAATCCTATATCCTTCTGATGTAAGTGTGCTAAAAGCTATTTTGCTGTCTGATACAGTCGGATGATATACTCCAATACCTCTTAATGCACCACAG
>JBDTXP010000032.1:0-16696 GCA_040006135.1 Ginsengibacter sp.
GGATAAGCAGATTCAATAATATCCTTATCCCGCGCTAAAAATGAATAAGGATTACTGAACCTAACGTTCTTGCCCAAACGTACATGATGAAAATATTTATTTCGCTCAAATTTTCCTGCACATACTCGTAGGAAAGCAATCCTGTCTCTATGACGAGGATCAAGGTTTGCGTGAATCTTAAAAATAAAGCCACTAAATTTATTTTCACCTGGTTCTACAATTCTTGTTGTTACAGCCCTTTCCTGTGGCAATGGTGCAATTTGAATAAATGTTTCTAATAATTCTTTAACCCCAAAATTATTAATAGCGCTGCCAAAAAATACAGGTGCTACCTTTCCGGCTAAATAAGGTTCAGGGTCAAAATCACCATACACGCCCTCTAATAATTCAACATCTTCCCTAAGCTGTGACGCGAATTTTTCACCAATCTTTTTTTCTACAATTTCCTCATTTAAATCGTTTACAGGTAGATCTTCGGACGTGACTTTACTATGTGCATTAAACAGAAGAAGACTCTTATCATATAAATTATATACACCTTTAAAATCTTTACCCATTCCAATGGGCCAACTCAAAGGATGCAATTGAATATTTAATTCGCTTTCTATTTCATCTAAAAGATCAAATGGATTTTTACCATCACGATCCATTTTATTTACAAAAACAATCACCGGCGTATCGCGCATACGGCATACTTCCATCAACCTTTTTGTCTGCTCTTCTACTCCTTTTACACAATCTATTACTAGCACTACACTATCTACTGCAGTTAACGTGCGGTAGGTATCTTCAGCAAAATCTTTATGGCCCGGTGTATCCAGGAGATTTATCAAAGTATTTTTATATTCGAAACTCATTACAGAAGTGGCAACTGAAATTCCCCTTTGCCTTTCGATATCCATAAAATCCGATGTAGCGTGTTTTTTGATCTTATTACTTTTCACCGCTCCTGCAGTTTGAATAGCTCCGCCGAAAAGTAGGAATTTTTCAGTCAGGGTAGTTTTTCCTGCATCCGGGTGGGAGATGATCGCAAAAGTTCTGCGCTTCTTTATTTCGTTGATAAGTTTTGTATTAATTTCTGCCTGCATAATATGTAAAAAATCGGCAGCGAAGGTAAGTAAATCAAGGTTAAATCAGGGTCCTCTACCTTTTGATATTTAGCATCACTTTGCCCGGAATTAATTACCGTACTTTTGCACCACAAAAGTTATTTATGAATTTTCAGTTAACAGAAGAACAAAAAATGATTCAGCAGGCTGCGCGAGATTTTGCTAATACCGAGTGCCTTCCCGGCGTGATAGAAAGGGACGAACATCAAAAATTTCCCAAAGAACAGGTAGAAAAGCTGGCTGATCTTGGATTTTTAGGTATGATGGTCCCTACTGAATATGGTGGTGCCGGCCTCGATACAATTAGTTATGTTCTTGCAATGGAAGAAATAAGTAAAGTTGATGCAAGTGTTAGTGTGTGCATGAGTGTAAACAATAGCCTGGTTTGTTACGGAATTGAAGCATTTGGCACGGAAGAACAAAAGAAAAAATATTTAACTCCACTCGCCCAGGGTAAAAAAGATGGCGAATTATATTTAGGTGCTTTTCTTTTGAGTGAGCCCGAAGCAGGTAGTGACGCTACTTCGCAAAGAACAACCGCAGAGGATAAAGGAGATCATTATGTGATCAATGGAGTAAAAAACTGGATCACCAATGGCAATTCAGCATCTGTATATTTAGTAATTGCACAAACACATCCTGAAAAAGGAAGCCATGGTATTAATGTATTTATTGTAGAAAAAAGCTGGCCCGGGGTAAAGGTAGGTGCCAAGGAAAATAAATTAGGAATTCGTGGAAGCGACACGCACAGTATTTCGTTCACAGATGTAAAGGTTCCATTAGAAAATAGGATTGGCAAAGATGGCTTCGGCTTTAAATTCGCAATGAAAACATTATCCGGAGGCCGAATAGGCATTGCATCACAGGCGCTTGGTCTTGCTTCTGGTGCCATGGAAAGATCAGTTTCGTATTCCAAAGAAAGAAAAGCATTTGGAACAGAGATTATGAATCACCAGATCATTCAATTTAAATTGTCTGATATGGCTACACGTATTGAAGCATCAAGATTATTATGTTTTCGTGCTGCATGGCAAAAAGATAATAATGAAGATTATACGGAGAGCGCAGCTATGGCAAAAGTTTTTGCCAGTGAAACAGCCATGTGGACTACAACTGAAGCCATACAAATTCATGGCGGTTATGGTTACGTAAAAGAATATCATGTAGAAAGAATGATGCGTGATGCCAAGATCACTCAGATCTATGAAGGCACCAGCGAAATGCAAAGAATTGTGATCAGCCGAAGTATTTTAAAATAAATTTAATTCGTTTATCCTTGCCTGTTAACACTCAAATTTATCAGCAGTTAAAAGATCTTTGTACTACAGAAAATGTAACACTCGTAGCTGTTTCCAAAACAAAACCAGTAGAAGATATCCAGGAATTGTATGATCTCGGCCACAGAGATTTTGGTGAAAATTATGTACAAGAATTATCCGAAAAATACCAGCTTCTTCCTAAAGATATCAGGTGGCATTTTATCGGCCACCTACAATCCAATAAAGTAAAAGTGATCGCTCCTTTTATTTCATTAATCCAAAGCGTGGATAGTGAAAAATTATTAGCAGAAATTGATAAGCAGGGCAAAAAAAATAACCGTAAAATAGATTGCCTTTTAGAAGTATTTATTGCAAAAGAAGAAACGAAATTTGGATTAGATGAGAAAGAATTAAAAGTTTTGATTAATGGTCTAGTGCAAAACAATAATTATTCACATACCATCGTGAAAGGTCTTATGGGTATGGCTTCTTTTACAGATGACACCATTCTTATACGGGGAGAATTTCATGAATTAAAGGAACTAAGTAATGATTATTCGGCATTCTTTTCTTCCGGGCAAAATTCTATTTTAAGCATGGGAATGAGCGCAGATTATAAGTTAGCTATTGAAGAAGGAAGTAATTTGATAAGAATTGGAAGTTTGCTATTTGGTGAAAGAGATAAAATCTAGGTGTCGATAATTTTATTACTCCATTGTTTCCCCTTTAAAGTTTGACCACATTTCTTTTAACATTTACATTATTTTTAATTTAGATCATTCAAGTAAATTTGATTATTAAATAAATATTTTGGAAACAGCAATTCATCCTCATTCTGAAGCAGAAAAAAATAAGAAAGCGTTATTATACACGCTAATTATTTTTGGTGCATTCCTGCTGTTTGCTATTTTATATACATGGCCTTTACTTGTACCTCCAATTCCCGATGTACAGGACCTTATCGAAGTAAATCTTGGAAATGAGCAGGAAGGGCTGGGCGATGTACAGCCTTTGGTAAAAGGTGATCTCGCCCCGGATAATCAGAGCGTCGCCTCTAGACAAAGTGCTCACAAAGCGACGGCCGAACCGTCGGAAAATGTTCCTGCAGATGAAAATAATGATCTGACTGCAGTTCCCGTTGTAAAAACGGAGAAGCCAAAAGAACCCGCAAAAATTGAAAATAAAGAAAGTAATAATAAACCTTCTAAAACAATAAATCCATCACCAATACCCAATCCAAACCCTGCACCACCTAAACCTAAAGTTCCTTTATATAAAGGAGGTACCGGTACCGGTGGCAATGGTGCTACTGAAGATAACGGTTATAGAAACCAGGGATACAAAACAGGAAATGGAGATGCAGGCAGTCCTACAGGCAAACCCGATTCCTATGGAAATTCCCCCGGTGGCAGAACAGGTGTAAGCGTTGTCCGTGGCCTATCCGGCAGAAAGATTATTCACTTTCCTAACATGACGGATGACTTTAATGAAAATGCAAAAGTATATGTTGATATAAAAGTGGATGGCAATGGCAAAGTCACAAGTGCTGCCATTGCAAAAGGAACTACCACCTCTAATGGCACACTCCGAAATATCGCCATTGATAAAGCAAAACAATTAAAATTTCCTGCCAGCCAAAATGATGAAGAGAGCGGAACGATTTTATTTAATTTTGTCTTGAAGAGTTAGTTTATATTCTAACTACTCAACATCACTTTGAATTACGATCAAACATTACAATATTTATTCACTAAACTACCTATGTTTTCGCGCATTGGCGCTAAAGCTTTCAAACCAAACCTGAATAACACCAGGGCACTTTGCAAATTTCTTGGCAATCCGGAGAAGCAAGTTCTAATGGTCCATATTGCCGGTACAAACGGAAAAGGTTCAGTCAGCCATATGCTTGCTGCCATTTTTCAAGAATGCGGCTATCGAACCGGTTTATACACCAGTCCTCATCTTAAAGATTTTAGGGAAAGAATAAAAGTGAATGGACAAATGATTCAAAAAAAATCAGTAACTGCCTTCGTTAAAAAAACACAAACAATCTCTGAGGAAATTAAACCTTCTTTTTTTGAACTCACTTTTGCTATGTCTATCGATTATTTTGCACAGCAAAAAGTAGACATAGCCATTATAGAAACCGGTCTTGGCGGGCGTTTGGATAGTACAAATATCATTACTCCACTACTTTCTGTAATTACAAATATTGGTTGGGATCATATGGATATATTGGGAAATACACTTAAGAAAATTGCCAAAGAAAAGGCAGGCATTATTAAGAAAAATATACCGGTTGTTATTGGAGAATCATTGCCTGAAACTAGAAATGTTTTCACTACCGGCGCTGAAAAATTGAATGCACCAATTTTCTTTGCCCAACAACAATTGAAAATAGTTTCAACCATGTATTCTCACAGGCACCTGGAGATTATAGTGGAAAATAAAAATGGGGACAAGGATAAATATATATCTGACCTTAATGGCATCTATCAGCAAAATAATTTATTAACCGTACTTACATGTATTTCTATCCTTCAAAAGTCATTTATCCTTCCGGATTATAAAATAAAAAAAGCCCTACAAACTGTAAAACAATTAACGGGCCTTTCCGGCCGGTGGGAAATAATATTGCGTAAGCCTCTGGTAGTACTTGATGTAGCGCATAATGAAGATGGCATGCGTCAATTAATATTGCAGGTAATGAAGTGTAAGTACAAACAATTGCATATCGTGATAGGAATGGTAAAAGATAAAGACATCACGAAAGTGATCGCGCAGTTACCATCAGATGCAAATTATTATTTTACTCAAGCACAATTGCCCCGCGCTTTACCATCTGTTGATTTAAAAAAAGCGGCTGAAGAATTTTCTTTGACCGGGCAACCCTATATGAGCGTGAAAGGCGCTGTGAGAGCAGCTTCAATTGCTGCATCGACTGATGATTTGATACTGGTGTGCGGAAGTATATTTGTTGTAGGAGAAGTGAATAAAAAAATTTCCTTTAAAGAAAATCATAACAATCCCAATTCCTTAAGTGCATAAAAAGCGCAGTTAGTATGTAACGATTGAACAATCTTATTTTCCAAAAGCATCGTCTTTAAGTCTTCAATTGAAATGCGTTCAACAATAAGATATTCATTTGCATCCAGCTTTTGTTCGCTTGTTTTCCTTCCTCCAGTTGCCAGGTAAAACCAGGTGTAGTTATTCAAAACCCCAGGATTGGCAGCAGTTTTTGCCAGGTATTTTATTTCTGAAAAAGTATAGCCTGTTTCTTCACTTAGTTCTCTTTTTATGGCCGCTTCAGGTGTTTCACCTTTATCAACAAAACCGCCGGGAAGCTCTATAAGGGTTTCTTCAATAGGGTGCCGGTATTGCTTTACCATAAGCACTTCATCATTATCTGTAATAGCAACTGCGCATACAGAAACGGGCAATTCCACTACAAAATATTCCGAAATAATTTTCCCGTCGGGAGTTTCGCATTTATCTTTTCTTGCTGAGAAATACGGATGTTTGGATAAATATTCTGAGGATAGCACTTTCCATTTCATCATAATTTACCAGTTGTTTCTTTTTCTTAATTGGGAGATATGCGCTGTATGATGCTTGCCATGCCATACATAAGAATCCAGCAATTCCCTGAGGGTAATTTTGCGACCCTTTTCAGGATGAAAAATAGTTTTTTCCCATTCCTCATCTCCAAATTTATCCACTAAAGCCCACCACCTC
This sequence comes from Ginsengibacter sp., assembly GCA_040006135.1. GTDB lineage: Bacteria > Bacteroidota > Bacteroidia > Chitinophagales > Chitinophagaceae > Ginsengibacter. Next base: position 6,104 of record JBDTXP010000032.1, read on the forward strand.
GCATGAAGTGAATGTAATAATGTTAGTGAAAAATTTATGGGCAATTTGTTATCAGGTAGCATCGCCCATGCTTCCTGGTCATATGGTTTTATTACAGGGTTTTCTTCTGTTACCGCTAATTTAAATCGCGTATACGCATGTATGTGACTATCCGCTAAATGGTGAACTACCTGATTCACCGTCCAACCATTGGGTCGGTAAGGTGTTGCTAACTGATCCGCATCCAGGTTAATTATAGAATACTCAACTTCTGAAGGAAGCATTTTCAATTCCCAGAGCAGATCAGATCTTTTTACAGAAGTAAAATAATTTTTACTTCGGTTGGATGATTGATCGATTCCAATTGGAAACTTCAAATGTTCATCAGTGTCCATATCAAATATTAATGGTGTACTATATCAAGAAGTTCAAGTGTAAATATTAGCACAGCTCCGCCTGGTATCTGTCCTGCTCCCCTATCACCATATCCAAGATTAGATGGTATGTACAATTTCCATTTACTGCCAACAGGCATTAATTCAAGTGCCTCAGTCCAGCCAGAAATTACACGGTTTACGGGTATCTCCAGCGCTTCCCCGCGTTTATAAGAATTATCAAATTCAAATCCGTTGATCAGGGTGCCGGCGTAATTTGCTTTTACAGTATCATTCGCAGTAGGAATGGCTCCTGTACCTTTGGTGATTATTTCATATTGCAATCCACTGGGCAAGGTTATTACCCCAGGTCTTTTTTTATTTTCCTCCAAAAATTTATTGGATTTAACCTTTTCAGCGTTTGATTTCATCGCTACTCCTTCCTGCATTTTAGTTTGAATTATTGAATTACACTGCTCTGGCATTATCATTAATGTTTTGCCACTATAAACATCATCATAAGCTTTTTTTATCATAGCTGTGTTAATCTTATCGATTCCCTGATTTTTATAAAAGTCAGCTACCTGTACACCAATACTATAGCTCAGGCTATCAATTGAAGACAACTTTGCTGCAGGCGCTTTCGAAACATGGGTAGTAGTCTTTTTTACTACCGTCTTTTTCGACTGTGCATTTACGCTGGTTATACATGCGATACCAAGAATAATTAAAAGAATTTTCATGTTTTAAAAAGTGTTTTAGATAATAAATTAGAAGGCCGCAATATACTTCAATCTTCCCTGAATTCTTTACCCGTTAAGTTAATAAAAACGTCCTCAAGGTTGGCAGCCTTAGTGACTTTGGGCCTTTCAAAACCAGTTGCCACCAGCTCATCAATTAATTTGTCCGGAGTTTGCAAAGCAAGGATTTTACCTTCATCCATAATCGCCACACGGTCGCATAGGTATTCAGCTTCATCCATATAGTGTGTGGTAATGATTACCGTTGTACCATTTCCCCGTATGTTTCGGATTAATTCCCAAAGACTACGTCTCGCTTGTGGATCAAGTCCTGTAGTGGGCTCGTCCAAAAAAATAATCTTAGGCTTATTAATAAGGGTAGTCGCAATTGAAAAACGTTGCTTTTGCCCCCCACTCATTTCTTTGTATTTATTTTTAGCTTTTTCCCGAAGATTTACAGTATCCAAAAGCTCAAAAGGATCAACTTTAGTATTATAAAGCCCTGAAAATAATTGAATTAGTTCAAGTAGATTCAGCCCGGGATAGAATCCGGATGTTTGAAGTTGCACACCTATAATTTGTTTTATTTTATTTACCTGGGTATCCAGGTCCAGGCCATCAACAATTATTTTTCCCGACGTTTTATCACGCAGTGTTTCTATTATCTCCAATGTGGTAGATTTCCCGGCACCATTTGGCCCCAATAAACCAAAAATTTCTCCTTTAAAAACATCAAAAGAAATTCCTTTTACTGCCTCGAACTTTCCATAATTTTTTACCAGGTTTTTTACTGAAATAATCGTTTCCATGAATTAATCTTCGTTAGGCTCTATTAAATAACTTTCCAGCTCTTGCATCATATTTTTACTACCTATAAAAAAAGGCGTTCTTTCATGCAAAGTTTTAGGATCTTTTTCTAATATGGACATCATACCATCAGTGGCAATGCCTCCGGCTTTTTCTACTATGTATGCAAATGGATTACACTCATAAAGAAGACGCAGTTTTCCCTGCGGTTTATCAGTAGTGCCCGGATACATAAAAATTCCGCCCTTAATAAGATTTCGATGAACATCACTCACCATACTGCCAATATACCTTTGCGTGTACGGCCCGCCGTTAGCTCTCGCTTTGTGTTGGCAAAGATTAATATATTTTTTTACCTGCGGACTATAGCCAAAAAAGTTGCCATGATTTACAGAATAAATCTTTCCATCTTCCGGGCATTTTATATCAGGATGGCTTAGGCAAAACTCACCAATTGCAGGATCAAGTGTGAATCCATTCACACCTCTTTTAGTAGCATATACAAGGATGGTGGAAGATCCATAAATGATATAACCTGCGGCAACCTGCCGATTACCTGCTTGCAGAAAATCTTCTTGCGTAACGCAGGTACCACGCTCAGTCTTTCTTCTGTACACACTGAATATAGTACCAATAGAAACATTTACATCTATATTACTGCTGCCATCCAGCGGATCATACATACATACATATTTGGAATTTTTACTGATCTCATCTTCAAACACTACATAATCATCCAGCTCTTCACTGGCAATTCCTGCACAGCTTATTCCATGACGTAAAACTCCAGTTAATTGGTCATTAGCATACTCATCCAATTTTTTCACTTCTTCACCCTGCACATTTATCTCTCCTGTATCGCCAAGTATATCCACCAATCCTGCTTTGTTGACTTCTACATTTACGCGTTTAGCGGCCAATCCTATATCTCTGAGTAAGCTCGCCAATTCTCCTGTCGCCTGTGGAAATGCCCGCATTTCCCTAATGGTAAACTCATCAAGCGTTAATATTTCCCTGTTTACATTTGCCATAATTACTTTTTAAATACAGGAAACAAAAATAGGGTAAAAAGGGGTTCAAAAGGTTCAAGAGATTCAAGAGGTTCAAAAGGTTCTGAAAATTGCAAATGACTTCCCCTCTCCTTGTGAGATGGACGGGGTGAGGCTTTGAGAGATTTAAAAAAGTTCCAGAGGCTCAAAGGGTTCAAAAGGTTTTTATGGTTAATTTTTAATTTATTACAAAAAAAATATGAAGGTTTTTAAATTTGGTGGTGCGAGTATTAACAGCATTGAAAGAATACAACAACTGCCCGGGATAATAGCAAGGAATGCTGATGGGCAATTGATAATAATTATTTCAGCAATGGGAAAAATTACGAATGCACTGGAAAAAGTTGTAGAAGCATATTGCGCATCAAGGAAGGAAGAATCATTACTGCTTTTCGAAAAAGTAAAAAAATACCATCTTACCCAAATAAAATATCTCATAACCCAGGAGTGGGAAAAAGCAACCGAATCACTGAATAATATTTTTACTGAAACTGAAAGTATCCTGGATACGGCACCCTCACAGGAATATGACTATGATTATTATTACGATCAAATTGTGAGTACGGGTGAATTATTATCTTCCACGCTCATCTCCTATTTTCTTGCAGAAAATAATATAGATAATCGCCTTGCGGATGTGAGAAGAATTATTCAAACTAACGGGCATTATCGCGATGCAAAGGTAAATTGGGATATAACTTCTAAAAGGGCAGATGAAATTATTGGACCGCTTTTCACAGAAACAAATACAATTGTTACACAAGGGTTTATTGGTGGTACATCCAACAATACAACAACAACGCTTGGTCGCGAAGGCAGCGATTATACAGCGGCGATATTTGCCAATATACTTGATGCGGAAAGTGTAACAATTTGGAAGGATGTAAATGGAGTGATGAGCGGGGATCCGAAAGACTTTAAGGATGCAGAAACAATTAGCCAGCTTAGTTATAAAGAGGTTATTGAGATGGCCTATTATGGCGCCCAGGTTATTCATCCAAAAACAATAAAACCTCTACAAAATAAATTGATTCCTCTGCTCGTAAAAAGTTTCCTTGATGATGATTTAGGCGGTACAGTGATCACCAATACAAATGGAAAAGATCTACCACCGGTCAAAGTAATTAAAAACAACCAGGCATTATTTACATTTCAATCTCTTGACTATTCTTTTGTAGAAGGCAAGCCGGTAAATTATTTACATGAATTACTGGAATCGCTTCACATAAAACCAAATCTATCGCAAAACACTGCGATAAGTTTGCTTATAAGTATGGATGATGAGGATAACAAAGCAGACCAGCTAGCAGAAGAGGCTACCTCTATGTTTGATGTAAGTATTGTACGCAACCTGCAACTGATTACTATTCGGCACTACACGCGGGAGGAGGTAGATAAACTTTGCGGGAATAAAATTATTCTATTGGAGCAAAAAACACAACATACGATTCAGATTTTGGTTAAGGAGGAATAATTATTCAATAATATAATTTCCTTCTTTATCTATAAGAATAAGTGGTATCTCTTTTTCTGCTTCAAAATAATCATATGCCTTTTTTAGAGACAGGCCAAATTGCTGAAGCGATTTATTATTCTTAGAGTTATTTAAAAAATAATCATAAGATCTCCTATTATTATATCGTACAGGAAAAACGTGCACCGGGATATATTCCTGACCTGCTTCCCGTGCGTAGCTGCTTAATAAATAGATCTCTTCAATGTCATTATCATTTACAGGAATGCAACCTACAGATACGCAACTCCCATGAATATAAATGCCATTTCCGGGGCGAATGGAATCGCTTAAAATCTTGTCGGATGCGTTAGGATAATTTAGACCAAGAGATAAATGATAATTACTATGCGGGTTAAATTCATTTATATAATAAAATCCTTCAGGCACCTGGTAATCTCCCTGCAATCTTTTAGGACCCATTGATCCACTTTGCATGCAAACTTTATATGTTTTATATAATTTAAATTTTTCTTTAGCCTCATTCTTTACCCAAATTTCCAATTGCGAATCAAATTTAAAACTGCGTATGAAAAGATATTTTGCCGGCCAAACCAAACCTTTGGAAGCAAATTCATTTTGCATCTGCAATTCATGATTACTAAAAGCTCCAGCCACTCTAAATGAGCCTTTTTGAGATTGTATAAATGAATTTTGTGCATGCGTAAAAAACACAGTAAAAACCAGTATGCACGCGGAAAAATACTTTTTTAAATTAGCTGACATGTGTTTTGGATTGCTGCCTTATAATAACGTAAAAATAATTTTTTTATTTAGATTAATTATGAATACAAATCACCTTAGGAATATTTATCAAAAATTTATAACCATTCATATTTATATAATATCCTCATTGCAATTTAAGTTTAAAGATTTCCTCTTTCCTCCTGGTCTCTTTCCAATGCTTCGAATAACGCTTTAAAATTTCCTTTTCCAAAACTTTTAGCTCCTTTGCGCTGGATGATTTCAAAAAATAATGTTGGCCTGTCTTGCAGCGGTTTGGAAAATATTTGTAATAAATATCCTTCATCATCTTTGTCAATTAATATTCCCAATTCTTTTAGAGGCTTTAAGTCCTCATCAATATGACCAACACGTTGTAACACATCTGCATAATAGCTCGCGGGAATTTTAAGGAATTCAATACCTCTTTTTTGCAATTGGGTAACAGTTTCAATAATGTTATTAGAAGCAATAGCTACATGTTGACAACCTGCGCCCTCATAAAAATCCAAATATTCTTCTACCTGGCTCTTTTTCTTTCCTTCGGCAGGTTCATTGATCGGGAATTTCACGTATCCATTACCGTTACTCATAACTTTACTCATCAAAGCAGAATATTCAGTGCTGATATCATTATCATCAAAGCTTAATATATTTTTAAAACCCATCACATCTTCATAAAATTTTACCCAGATGTTCATTTGGTTCCATCCCACATTGCCTACGCAATGATCCACATACTGTAAGCCGGTGTCGGGTGGGTTATACACACTTTCCCATTTACGATAACCTGGCATGAATACTCCATCATAATTTTTTCTTTCAATAAAAAGATGAACTGTCTCGCCGTACGTGTGTATACCGCTCATTACCACTTCGCCCTTTTCATCATTTAATTTTTGCGGAGATAAAAAACTCTTTCCACCACGTTTAGTCGTTTCATTCCATGCGCTAGTCGCATCTTCAACTTTTAAGGCAATCATTTTTACGCCATCCCCATGTTTTGCAACATGCGCTGCAATAGCATTGCCGTCATTTTTTAATGATGATGTGAGTACGAACGTTAATTTATTTTGCCTGATCACATAACTGGCCCTATCTCTTAATCCTGTTTCCGGCCCCGCATATGCCAATGATTGGAATCCAAAAGCTGATTTATAAAAATGAGCAGCCTGCTTGGCATTTCCGACATAAAACTCTACATAGTCTGTTCCTGCAAGTGGTAAAAAATCTTCCGTTTGTATTTTAGCAGAAGATGGTTTTGCAATATCGGTTTCCATAAAAAATTTCTTTCAAAGGTAAATATTTTTTTAGGCTTTTATACTGCCAAGTATTATTTACAGTTCGTTTGGCAGGGTTTATGTATAAATGAAAAAAAAATACTTATGAAAAATAAAATGCAATTATGGTTAACGGCGATTGCCGCTATTTTTATAGTTAGTTGTTCTTCCACTAAAAACGCAACAGATTTATCCGCTACCAATGGCCACCTGGCAGGTAATTACACAATCACAGATATTCAAACAGACATTCCTTCAGGATTTAAAATTACTGATGCATTTGATGCTGCACCCTACGAAAATTTTAAAGGAAGCAAATGGGAGCTGGTGAGAAATGGAAAAGGATCTTTTACGTTGCCTAATGGTACTAAAGAAGATATTTATTGGGGTACTAATGGTAAAGGGAATGATGCTCAATTTCAATTCAAAAAATTAAATGGTGCAAAAGCTAGAAATGTAACAGATGGCTATAAACTACAATTACAAAATATAAGTACCAATCGTTTTGTAGCGCGCTCTCCGGTAGATTTGGGAAATGGAAAAACAGGTTATATTACTTATACATTTACGAAAAGTTAGTTAAGCGATATAAAAAAAGTTTTAGCCCTATTAACAGTTTTACACATCAAATAAGATTTAACCATTTCAAGGTCCTTTCAGTTTTATAATTTGGATTATTAAAAAGGTGAAATTCATGTAAGCCGCGGCATTTGCCGCGGCTTTTTTGTGATGTAGGCACATGTCGCGGCCTATCCATTTACAATTCTAAAAAAAGTGAGCTTATACTCCAAAAGGAGTATAGGCAGTTTCTAAAAAAAAGTTTCTTTTTGATTTCAGGATTATACTATTTACGAAAATGCCTCATTTGTAATTAGTATTGATCTTCTCATCCTCTACCCACTTCTTCTTAATATAATAATTTATCAATTAATTGAACCCTACTATTTATCAACCTACACAAACCTTACAGCATGAAAAAAAAACATTTACTTTTTATTTTTTTAAACATTGTTTGCGGCAACTTTTTATTTGCTCAAACATGGAATGGCAGTTTCGACACCGACTGGAATACCCCCAGCAACTGGACGCCGGCAGCAGTTCCTATCGCATCAGGAAACGTAGTAATACCTGCCAGCCTTGCGCGCTATCCGGTACTCGCCAGCAATGTTACTATTAATGGTTTCAATATGGCTGCCGGAGGGCAGTTAGATTTTAAAGGACATACGCTGACTATTACCAGTGTGAACACCTATAATTATTTTTCCGGTGCACTTAATAACAGTGATGGGGCCTCTGATATTGTAATTAATTTAAGTTCATCTTCCGGTTATGGATCTTATATCAGGAATGCCACAGTAAATGATAATATTACTTTCAACGTTTCGGGGGTTGATGCATTTTATGATGCAGATGGCGTGGGTACGGCAAATACATATAATGGTGATGTAATTTTCAATATCACCAGCGCTTTGCCAATTTATCTTAGCTATAATGGTGCATCCCAATATAAAAAAAACCTTACCATTAATAGGACGGGAACCGGCGGATCTTCCCAATTATTCAACGGTGGTGGCAACGTAACCGGAAATTTTAAGTACACCAATAATCTTAACGGCAATTTTACAATGGGATATCCTACAAAACCAACTAACATAAATGGCAAAATAGATATTACTATAAAGAATACTTCGCCTGCTTATTTTCAAGTTTACAATATCACAAACCAAACGACAGGAGGTGTGGTTGATGCCCAGAGTACCCTTGGCTTTGATATACAAGTCAACACCCTTAAGCTAAAATCTTTAAGCATTACCGGCTATACTGGCAATCAATATGCATATCTTATTAATAATAATATTACCTCAAACATTACTATTGCTGATGATGCAACCTATACCACCGGGTATGGAACCTATTTAAGAACAAATATTTTTACAGGCACTACAACTTTTAACTTGAATGGAATAAATGCATTTACTGAAGCAGATATTGCCGCTTCGGGAAATCATTTCGCAGGTGATGTGAGCTATACCGTTACAGGTACAGCTGCACTTTCTATAAGTCAATCCGATAAGTCTTATTATGATGGTAACCTAACTATCAACAGGACCGGCGCAGGTACTACTCACGCTTTTAACGGTGGTGGAGTTGTGGGAGGTAATTTTTCTTTTACAAACAATACTACAGGAGATGTGACTTTGGGGAATGTAGCTAATCTTACAAGCTTAGCAGGAAAGGTAGATATTGGGATAAATAACTCTACCCCTGCTTTATTCCAGTTATACAGAATAAAAAACCAAACAACCGGTGGTATCATTAATGTTCAAAATAGCAAGGGCTTTGATGTGCAACAGGATACCATCATGGTTAATACTTTTGCAGTGACTGGATATACAGGTAATCAGTATGGTACTTTATATAATAATGATATTACAGGAAATCTAACTTTAGCAGATAATGCAAGTTATAACACTGGATATGGCAGTTATTTGAGGGCCAACTTAATTACAGGTAATTCAAACTTTACAATTAATGGGTCGAACACATTTTATGAAGCAGATAATGCCAATAGTGGAAATCACTTCACAGGAGACGCTAACTATAATGTTACAGGCCCCGCAACACTTTTCATTAGCCATGGAGATACTTCCTATTATGATGGCAACATATCTATAACCCGCCCAGGTGCAGGTGCCACCCAGGCATTTAATAGTGGCGGATTTGTTGTTGGGAATTTATCTGTTACAAACAATACGTCGGGAAATGTCATTTTGGGAAATGTCACTAAACTTACAAGTGTTGGCGGCAAGGTAGATATTGCAATCAATAATACCTCACCCGCTAATTTTCAATTATACCGCGTAATTAATCAAACTACCGGTGGTATCATCAATGTCCAAAAAAGTCTTGGTTTCGATGTACAACGAGATTCGCTCAAAGTTAGTTCTATGAGTATCACGAAATATACAGGCAATGCTTATGGAACTTTATATAATAATGATATTACAGGAAATGTTGTAATTGCAAGTGATGCAACCTATTCAACTGGCTATGGAAGTTTCATCAGATCTAATGTTATTACCGGTGATGCTACATTTACTAATAACGGAAGTAATTTATTTTATGATGCTGATGCCGTCGGAACAGGAAATCACTATACCAGCAATGTAATTTATAACAAAAACAGCAGCGTTGCCTTTACAGTAGGTATAGGTGATACAACCAGCATCGGCGCAGGCCTTTCTTTAAATAGTAATGCGATCACTCTTGGAAAAATACAATTCACCGGTAATAATGATGGCATAGTACAGCAGTCAGGTAGCACGCCGATAATAATTCCTACCCTCATTATGAATAAAGGAGGAAAAGCTAAGATCACGTTGATGGATTCCGTAATAGCGACCACCAATCTTAATCTTAAATCAGGAATAATTGAAACAGGTGTAAATAGTAATTTAGTATTGCCAGATAATATGACTTACCTGGGTGGCTCAGATTCCAGTTACGTTGATGGGCCAATGTTGAAGATTGGGAATGAAGCCTTTACATTTCCCGTAGGACAAAAAAATGCGTTTGCTCCAATAACGATTACTGCACCTGGTGCCGTTTCAGATCAGTTCAGAGCCCAATATAAAAATATGAATCCAGGCGATGTCTATGATTCTACGCAAAAAGATCCAACACTTAACCATATTTCACGCGCTGAATATTGGCTGCTCGACAGAACATTTGGAACTTCAAATGTTTCTGTAACCATTGGCTGGGCTAACAACCGTAGCGGAGTTGTAAATGATATTCCATCATTAAGGGTTACACGCTGGGATGGTAGCAAATGGAAAGATCTTGGTCAAAGTAACCCTACGGGAACAACTTCTATGGGCACAATTAAAACTGCAGCCGTGGTATCCAGCTTTAGTCCTTTTACGCTGGCATCTACTACCGTGCTAAACCCGCTGCCAATCAATATTTCAAGATTTGGAGCGCTCAGGCAAGCTTCATCAGTTTTCTTAAACTGGAGCACAGAAAATGAAGTTAACTTCTCTCATTTCGAAGTGGAAAGATCTGGAAATGGAAACAATTTCACTTCTTTAGGCCAGGTTACAGCACACAATATTACGTCACTCCAGA
>JBDTXP010000033.1:0-16475 GCA_040006135.1 Ginsengibacter sp.
CTTGTATCTAAAATCAATATTTTTATAAAAAGTTATTCATGAAAAAGATTTCTCTTTTCTTGCTTCAGTTTATCTGCATCTGCATCGCTTTTGCTCAAACAAAAGTTGAAAATTTAAATTATAATCCACATGATTTTTTCGTGGAGAATTTTGCTCCGCCCGCAGGAAATTTATTTCGTTCAGCGAAAGGAGTTCCAGGTCCGGCATATTGGCAAAACAGCGCCAGCTATGTGATACATGCCACTCTTAGCGAAAAGGATACTTCCATAACCGGCGATGTAATTATCACTTATAAAAATAATAGTCCGGACAAGCTGGAATATTTATGGCTTCAATTAGATCAGAATATTTTTAAATCCAATTCCCGTGCGGTTGCTACGACTGAATATCCCGGAGACTATTCCGCAGTGATGGATAAGATAAATGGAGGTTACCAGATCAAAGATGTTTCGGTTACTTACCGGGGGAAAAATTATAAAACTCAGCCGGTGATCTCGGATACAAGAATGCAGATCAGACTGAACACAGCACTTCATTCTAAAGGAGACAGTGTGTCGATAAAAATCAGTTACCAATTTCATATCCCGGAAGATGGAGCCGGTCGCTTTGGAAGACAGTACACAAAGAATGGAGTCATTTATCAAATAGCACAATGGTATCCACGCATGTGTGTGTATGATGATGTGCAAGGCTGGAATACCGATCCCTATTTGGGTGGCGGTGAATTTTATTGTGATTATGGTAACTATGATTATTACATCACCGCACCTTCAGAAATGATTGTTTATGGCTCCGGAGACTTGCAAAATGCTAAAGACGTACTGACTTCCGAAACAATAAAGAGATTGGCGAAGGCCGCTACGAGTGATAAAACGGTTACCATCATTGGTGCGGATGAAGCAATGAGTCCTTCCACCCGGCCTACTTCAAAAGGAAATTTAACCTGGCATTTTAAAATGAACAATACAAGAGATGTTGCTTTTTCTGCAGGCAAAGGAATGGTATGGGATGCTGCAAAAATTAATTTGCCATTAGGAAGAAAAGCCTTAGCCATGTCCTGCTATCCTGTAGAAAGTGTAGGTGATTCTGCATGGTCACGCTCGACAGAATATTTAAAAGCAAGCATTGAAATTTATTCTAAAAACTTTTTTGAATATCCATGGAACAATGCGGTAAGCAGCGCGGGCATTACCTCCGGCATGGAATACCCTGGTATAATTTTTAATACCTACACATTAAGGACTGCGAGATTATGGTTTTTGGTTGCGCATGAAATCGGGCACAATTGGTATCCCATGATCGTTGGCAGCAATGAAAGAAAGTATATGTGGCAGGATGAAGGTTTGAATACTTACATAAATTATATAGCTACTGATCTTTTCAATAATGGTGAATATAAAAATGACCCGGTCATTTTAAATACCAACTTTTTCGCATCCATGGATTATCAAGATTTTATGAATCACAAAGATCCGCTCATGACTGTTTCCGATGCGATGGATCAAAAGCAGCATTATCAATATTATGGTAAAACTGCTTATGGACTACTTATGCTGCGCAATGTAATTGTGGGAAAAGAGCGATTCGATTATGCCTTTAGAAAATATACAGAAGCATGGGCATTTAAGCATCCCACGCCTTACGATTTTTTTAATGCAATTAATAATGGTGTAGGTGAAGATCTTTATTGGTTTTGGAAGGAATGGTTTTTCACTAACTGGAAATTGGACCAGGCAATCACTTCAGTGACTTATGAAAACAATGATCCCGCAAAGGGTGCTCTGATAACTATTGAGAACAAAGGTAAAATGATCCTGCCTGTTATTGTTGAGGTAACTCAATCTAACGGTGATAAGCAAATGATCCAACTGCCTGTAGAGATATGGCATAGAAGCGGTACCTGGACTTTTAAAGTTCCATCCACCAAAAAGATTGAGAAAGTGGTACTGGATCCTCAAAAAGTTTTACCAGATATGGATAGAAAGAATAATGAATGGAATGAGAAATAATAAATCTATTTCAATGCTATGAAAATGGTGTGTAATTGACACAAACCACGGTCAGGCGGAATAAACCATAGTGCCACAAAATTGCCTAAATAAATTATATAATGAAGATTAAATTATTTTTTCCAATCCTTGGTTTAGTGTTTTTCGTTACGTCTTGTTCTGTTTCAAATAAAATCGGCCGCCCCGCCAAAGAATTTATTTTAGAAAATGAATCTTTCATTAATGCCCACACAGGAATAAGTGTTTATGAACCGGCAACGAATAAATATTGGTACAACTACCAGGCTGAGAAATACTTTGTACCTGCGAGCAATACCAAATTGGCGACTTGCTATGCCGCCATGAAGTATCTAAAAGATAGCCTTGTAGGATTGCATTATTTAATAACTGATTCGTTTGTAAATATTGTTGGTACAGGTGACCCTACTTTTCTGGATCCTGAATTTAAAAATCAACCCGTATTTGATTTTTTGAAAAGATTTAAGCAGGTAAATTATTTATCGAATAGCAGACCGCAACGATTTTCTCCCATTGGCAGAGGTTGGGCATGGGGCGATTATACCGGTGATTATGCAGCAGAGAGAAGTGAAATGCCTATCTACGATAATGTTGCGAGGCTTTATATTAGCGGTGATTCGCTTTCTGTCAGTCCGCATTTTTTTTATAATGATTCAATTAATACGACCAATGAGAATTTAAAAAATGGCGGAAAAATCTATTTTGATATTACAAGGCCTTTAGAAAATAATTCTTTCTATACCTTGCACTCGCCTCAAATGCTTCGAAGTCAAACTAAGTTTATTTCGCAGTCAATTCCATTTAAAACATTTGAAACTTCTAATTCAAACAAAGGGGTATTTATTAAATTACTTGAAGATACCCTTCATAAAAAGATAGGTGATTGGTCGGATATGGATGCTACTAACCCTTCCGGAATTTATTCTGTTATCCACTCCCAGCCTACCGATTCACTCCTCAAACCATTAATGCATAGAAGTGATAATTTTTATGCCGAGCAAAGCTTATTAATGGTGAGTCAGAAAATTTTGAATTACATGAGCGACAGAGATATAATAGATACTTTACTAAATTCTGATTATAAATTAATGCCTCAAAAACCTTCATGGGTCGATGGTTCAGGATTAAGCAGGTATAATTTATTTTCTCCTAAAGATTTTGTTTTCATACTTAAAAAAATGAAAAATGATTTTGGCATGGAGCGGATAAAAAACATCCTGGCAACAGGAGGAACAGGAACAATCAAAAATTATTATATAAGAGACAGCGGATTTATCTTCGCTAAAACTGGTACTTTAAATGGCGTAGTAGCATTCAGCGGCTTTTTATATACCATAAAAAATAAGTTACTTATTTTTTCAGTCCTGGTAAATAATCACCGTAGTTCCTCAACAGATATTAGAAAAGGTGTTGAAAAATTTATTCAAAATTTGCGGGATAAATATTGACGTAGTTAAAGCGCATCAAAAAACTTTACCATTAAATCAAAGTAATTCTGAAAATTAGTAAGTGGCAACGTTTCAGCACGATCATAAATATCATGGTAGGCAGCGATGCCACCAAGTGTATAAATGAAGAAAGATGGAACGCCCTTAGCATAGAATCTACAATGATCACTGATGCATGCCTCACCTCTAATTTCTACTTTGGACAATAAATTATATTCTTTATTCAGGCTATCTAAAATATCAAATTGCTTTTTATAAATGGTACCATCCACCACTTTAATTCCTTCATCACCCGTACCTGCGAGATCAAAGTTTACGAGGAACTTTATTTTCTTCAGATCAATTAATGGGTTATCAACAAAAGCTTTCGATCCAAGCAAGCCAATCTCTTCACCGGAAAAAGCAATGAGCACAGTATTGTATTTTGGTCGATGCGTTGCATAATATTTTGCAAAACAAAGTAACATAGCAGTGCCACTTGCATTGTCATTGGCTCCATGAAAAATAACTCCCTTCCCCATTTCACCAAGATGATCATAATGCGCGGTTATCACAATCATTGAATCTGATATGGAAGTTCCTTTGACCAATCCCACAACATTTTGCGTTGTATATTTTTTTATAAAATCAGCTTCAATATTTACTTCTATTATATTTATTTCAGCTACGTTCAAATCTTTTTTATTGACTGTAATTACAGGTCGTAAAGATTGAAAGGGTTCGGTAGTCCAGGTGAGTTTATCATTTGTTATTATGATCAACCCCTTAAAATCAAAACCAGGGTCATATTTCAATGATTCAATAATTTTATTTATGGTATTTGGATCTGTATTGGAATCTTTTACACGTGTGTCAAGTAATACAAATTTTCCCTTTGACCTGGAATTTAATTCTAACAATTTATCATTCGTGTCAATTTCTTGGGCGGTTACGCTGACTATTTTAAATTTCCCTTTAATTGAAGGTGAAGAAGCATCCACCAAATAATCCTGCCCCGGAACTAAAAGATCATTATTTAAAAACACTTTCATATTACCCGGAAAAATATTTACAGAAAGATCGTATGGCTGAAAATAGGATTTGCCATATAATGGAATAAGAGAATCACACTTAAAACGTTTAGCAATATAATCAGCGGCCATCTTGTCGCCATTATGTACGTATCCCCTGCCCTTATATGCATCGGATGCGAGTGTGTTGATTATCTCTCTGGCGTATTGTACTTGTTGAGCCTTAGTTTTATGAGCAACTGAAAGTATTAGAATACATAAAATTATTTGAATGATGTGTTTCATCCTGATCATGATAGCATTAAAATATAATTGTAAATAGGATATTTAATAAAGTAGTTTTTCCAGATTGAATCGATGAAAATTAGTAGCCTTTTTATTTATTTTGAAGTGAATATAAAAAATATAAGGTTAAGCAGATTGTGCTATGTTCTTGCACTGCTCTTCACTGCAACAAGATAAAATTGGATATTGCTTTTTTACAAAGTATGGTTTTTTATTTTTTTGAATAGTAGAAATTTGCCTTTAAAAAACTTGTTTGTAAATTTACTACATGTGTTATTACAATGGAGTAAAAATAAAGTTCAATGACTTTATCCGCCTTAAAGAATTAGAGCATCAATTTCCTCATGAGGATATAAGTATTTTTGTGCAGTCTGGGTTTGATTATGCTAACTGGCCTGTTATAAAGCCTACAATCAACTGCGATTGGGAGATAGTAAATATGGAGTGGGGCTTTATACCTTTTTATTTAAAAGATAGAGATGCTGTTAAAAAGTTCCGTGAGGGATATAAAGATGAAATGGGCAAATTTCGTCCACCCATAACTACATTAAATGCTGTGGGAGAAGAATTACTCAAGGCAAATAAAATGTTTCGGGAATCTGCTCTCCACAGAAGATGTTTAGTACTGTCAAGCGGATTTTATGAATGGCGTCACGTACCCCAAGTTGGAAAATCCGGTAAGGTTTTGAAGACCACTTTAAAATATCCTTATTTTATAAAACCTTCATTCGGTAAATTCTTTTTTATGGCGGGTGTATGGCAGCCATGGACAGATAAAGAAACCGGCGAGATGATTGAAACATTCGCAATTGTTACCACTTCAGCGAATAAAATGATGGAGCAAATTCACAATTCAAAAAAAAGAATGCCGCTGATACTTCCTGAAAAGGAAGCAGGTGAATGGATAAGCGATGGATTAAGTGAAGCTGAAATATCGCGTCTGGCAAATTTTAAAATTTCTGCTGATGCAATGCATGCGCATACTGTATATAAAGATTTTCGCGAACGTGAAAATCCGATGGAGGAAATTAATATTGACGGGTTGCCTGCATTAATTTTATAATAAAAATGAACTGAGTCTTTTCTATAAATATATTTTTCCTATTGGCTTTGGCTGATATTGTGTACTATTAAATTTTTAAGGTTTAATATTGCGGTTAACGTAGAAATTATATGAAATTTTACAAATTGATCGGCCTAACCGCCTGTGTACTCCTAATAATTTCCTGTTTTCTTCCCTGGGCATATTATCCTGACATTAATAAAAATTTCACAGGATTCTTTTCTCAGGAAAACGTGTATGGTAAACCGGGAATAATATTCGTATTTGTTGCAGCCATGTCAGCGCTGTGTATCATCATAGATAAAGTATGGGCGAAGCGAACGTTTCTTTTTTTTGCTGCATTAAATATTGCCTATTTGATAAAAACCTATATTCTTTTTACATCCTGTTATAATACAATTTGCCCGGAAGTAAGATATGGATTTATACTACTGGTTCTAAGTTCAATATTCATAATTCTCGCAGCAATTTTTCCTAAATCAAATGTTGACATTCCAGGTTGAACTTATTCGAACAGCTCCAATTTATTTTTGGGCCTTTTTGATTCAAGCCATTGGAATCCTTTGAGTTCTATTTGATCGGCAGGGATTTGTTTCATCGGGTACAAATTTCCTTTAACGTCATTTATATACAATACTTTTTTTAACTGTTGTTTTTTAAAGTATAAGTCCAGAACATCACCTGCCGCCCGGTTCATGCCGACATACGAACTATCCTCATTCTGCATATACCAAATACTTTCTGCCTGGGAGCCTTTTACTCGTGCATAATCAATTTCGCCATCAATAAAATATCCATTGGTAGTTTTCCCGGAAACCTGGTTATAAAATCCTTCGTGGGTTCTATTGACAACCATGCTATTATCAAAAGCAAAAAACCGCGCAGGTTTTTTATTCTTTGTAAATAAAAAAATGGTGTCGCCAGTTACCTGGCTTTGTCCATTCCAGACAATGGGATCCTTATAGAGTCTGAAAACTGAATCTTTTGTAAATAAGAATAAGCTGTCACAAACACTTTGCATTGAATCATTGAAAATACGTACATGATGAAATGCAATAAAATATCGAAGAGTAGAATCAGTAGCAGAAATTTTTTTTAGAGAATCCTGCTGATTCGATATTTTAGTCGAAGTATCCTTCTGAATCGAAGAATCTTTTCTGATTAAAACTTTTTCAATTAATAAATCTGACCGACCAGATTTTATTTTAGAAGAATCTTCATTACTATGTATTTGCTTAAAATATTTGACTGAGTCTGCAATATTTTTTATCTCAATTATGGGAATCGTATCTGATTTATTTAATTCAGAATCAATTGAAGTTCGTTTTTTCAAATCAGCGGAATCATTCACTGAAATCTTACTAATGAGTTTACTTTGTACAATTGATTTTCCCGCAGAGCTATCATTTATAATAGTTCTGTCATTAGCTTCCACTTTAAGATTAATTCCTGAATAGATGGTGTCTGCAGCTATATAGGTGCTATCATCTTTTTGTTTTATGATCAATACTGGTTTGCGCGTAGCGAGAAAAGAATTATTTTTTTTATTTAAAAAGATCTGGTTAGCCAATAAGACAAAATTATTAGCAGTATCTATCACAACTGCATTTCCTTCCATTTGTGCATTCCCGGTTTTATCCTCAAGTGCCATATTGTTGGCTACATATATCCGGCCACTACTATCTTTTACAGTAGTACGGCTTGTGAAGAACGCATTATTGGTATTAAGATCGTAAGAACCCTGGGTGGTATTAATTTCAACATCTGCGTTTTTTATATTTGTCGCACTGATAAAGTTGGCGACTTTAGTTTGCATATTATACAAGAGTGAGTCTGCCCGTATTTTGTTTTTGGGTCCATCAGCTTTTACATTTTTTTTAAAATAAACATCTTTAGTATCGGCATAATAAGTTCCGTTTGTGCTGGTAATAATATTTTTTCCTTCAACTACTTTACCACCGTTGTAAAAATTGCCAATGCCTGAGCCAAGGTTATAATCCAGATCTTGTGTGAAAAGTGTACTTTTTCTATCTGTTAGCTTTACATTTCTTTTCATGTAAGCCATCTTTTCCAGGCCAAGGTATTTGAGGTATTGGCCATAGGTGAATAAAGTATCGCCCTGGTTTATTTCTACGTTCCCAAAGGCTTCTACAATATGAGTGACAGGGTTAATAGCAAGACTATCGCTTTTAAAAATTGTTCCTCTTTGTTTTATTATTGCGCCTCCGGCAATGGTTTGTAGCGTGGTGAGCGAATCTATTTTAATAGACCGCATACTTGGTCCACGAATAATTTCAAATTCCCTGGTCGAGTCAACGGTTTGAATTTGCGCAAGCGAGATAATAGAAGTGCATATAAAAAATACAGACAGATATATTTTTAAAAAGCCCATTTATTTTATTACCTTAAGGGTATCATCAATCAGTGGTGCGGTAATATAATTTCCTTTGTCTTTTTTTCCAAAAACAGAAATGTTGACATATCTTTTTGGGTGCACACGGATATCGTCCAGTAAAATATTTATTTTATTAGTAGTGCTTTCAAGATTGGTATAAAGCGTTTTATCATTCAGGAGTAAGCCAAGTGACCCATTCTTACTATTAATTTTTTCTGCCCCTTGTTTAAAATTATTTATAGCTACATTCAGACTATCAAGGGATTTATTTAAATCAATACTTGCAAACTTTGAAGAGGCGGTCCGTGCATTTTCTACTATGTCATTAAACTTTGCGTTGTTTGCATTTAGATTGGAAGTAAACGTGTTTACATTTGAAAGTGAATGGGATAAAGCACCACTTTGTACATCCAGCATTTGCTGCAAAGAATGCGCTGATACGGCAAAGGAAGCTGTTACGTTATTCAGATTAGCAACTACATCCTTTATATTAGTTTTAGTGTTAGGGTCAAAAACATTAGTCACAATATGCAAGACAGAATCTAATGATTTAACGGCATTTCGCACTTCATAGAGCACAGGATTTATCAATTTTAAAGCCTCATCAAAAGCGCCTCCGCTCAGCGTTGTTATAAGCGTATCTCCATTTTTTAAATAGTTTACTTCGTTTCCTAATTTTATTTCCATCGATGGACTTCCCAGGAGATTTGGATTAATAACAGCCAAAGAATTTTTTGGAATGTTTATATCTTTTGTAAGAGTAATAGTCACCAAAATATCTTTCATATCTTTTCCCCCATCGAGGTTTTCTATTCGCCCTACCTGCAATCCATTAATTACAACAGGATTTGATTTATTTAGACCCTGCACATCCTGGTATCTTGCATATAGATGAGTTTCCTTTTTAAAAAGACTTTTCCCTTTTAAAAAACTAAACCCTACTACAAGCAATCCAACACAAACGATTGCCAAAACACCAATTTTAGTTTCATTATTTATTTTCATACTTTCTTAAATTTTTTTGTTCAATGAAAAATTTCCGGAATGGAGTTTTTATTCATTGATTATGTTTTCTTTTATACCTGAAAATATCTTGTAAATAAATAATACTACAGGATATGCGAAAATAAGTGAAACTATCGGTTGCATATTATTTTCACCTGCTTCTTTATAAAAAGGATTTTTTACTATTTAGGTTGGGATATTGCGGAAGCGGCAGCATTTTTGGGTGCTTCTACCTGGGCGCGATATTTAATAATAGCATCAGCTATAGCTTGTGCTATTTCATCCTGGCCTTTGCTGCTTGCGAGATACCGTTCATCATCAGGATTGGCAAGAAACCCTGTTTCTATTAATATCGCAGGCATATTTGTGGCATGTAAAACCCAAAGACCTTTCTGCCTTTGCCATACGCCAAGGTCATTCCTCCCGGTTTTGGCAATTTCTTCCTGAACTGCTGTAGCCAGCTGGTGGCTTTTTTTAAAATACAATTGAGAGTAAAGCATCGCGCTTGCTTTCCATTCCGGGCTTTCGTAATCTATGTCAAGCGTGCTATCGTTTCCGGCAATATCAAATTGCATATCGGACGATTTTTCAAGCGCTTTTACTTTGTCGGCAGCTTGTCTTGCCACAAGAATAAGGGTACTCGTACCTTTTCTCGATGTTGGAATTTTAAAATACTCCTTAATCGGAACCTCACGTGTATGCGATGTTACTATTTTCTTTCTTTTTTTACCTTTACCCACGTATTTATGAGTCGTATATTTTTCAGCTCGGTAACCAATTATTCTTGAACCTGTTTTTAGGTCTACCGCATCAGCATGTATGCAGACGAAGAGATCACCATGGTTTTCATTCGCAAAGGCAGCCTTCTCCCTTACATTCATGAAAATATCGGTGGTTCGGGTAGGAATTATCTTAACCTCAGGTAATTGTTTTTTTAATAAATTCACCAACTTCATGGAAATAGCCAATGTTACATCCTTTTCTTTGAGGCCAAGGGCACCTTCATATTCGCCAATTGCTCCCCTATCAGAGCCGCCATGCCCGGGATCTATAATGATCGTATTTATTCTTTTAGGCGACTGAGAAAATACAAATGGTGTGATTAAAAAAGAAGATAGTAATAAGAAGGTCATTTTGCGACCGGGATAAAAAAAATAATTTTTCAAATGCAGCATTCTTTTCATTTAAATGTTCTATAAATCAAATTCGGTAATCTTCACATTCCCTTAATTGGAATATCTATATTTTTGTTGTCTTACTGCTATGCAAATTATCTTAAAAATTTTTCTTAAAACATTATGGCAAAGCAGTATCTTTTCCCTGTGCCTCATCTTCTTTGCAAATGCCCAGGTTACTCCAAGAGATTCTCTCAAACTTCATTCAGATTCAACAATTTCTACTTCTTCAAAGAAAGATCATTTTTCTGTTGCAGAAAAGCAAAAATTTAGAACCGATTCTGCAAATAAAAATAAAAATGCCATCGTTGTTGATTCAATTTCACTTCTTTCTGCTACATCATCCAAAAAAAAACCTATTGATTCAACATTCAATCCTGTTGATACAACAAAATTTAAACTTGCAAAAAATGCTCTTGATGCGCCGGTAAAATATTCAGCTGAAGATTCTGCAGTGATGAATCTTGGCGAACAGGTAACGATAACGCTTTACGGAACAAAAGCTGTTACAAACTACAAGGATAATGAATTGACTGCTCCTGTAATTACCTATGAGCAATCAACGGGGGATATCATCGCAAGTATAAAAAGGGATAGCAGCGGCAAAGTAATTTCTTTGCCTACTTTTAAACAAGCTGATTTTACATCTCAAAGTGATTCTATTCGCTTTAATATGAAAAGCGGGAAAGGGATCACCAAAAGTACCTATACCCAGCAAGGAGAAATGTATGTATACGCTAAGGTGATTAAAAAAGTGAGTGATGATGTTTTTTACGCACTGCGTGGCAGGTTTACAACGTGTAATCTTGATACTCCCCATTTTGCTTTTGTGAGCAATAAAATAAAATTTATCAATAATAAAGTGGCTATATCCGGACCCGTGCACCCGGAGTTTGAAGGTGTACCAATTCCTATCTATTTTCCTTTTGGGATTTATCCACTCAGCCAGGGGAGACATTCTGGATTACTGGCACCCAATTTCACCACAAATGAGCAAAGAGGTCTTGGCCTGGAGGGTTTAGGATATTATAAAGTGTTAAGCGATAATTGGGATGTCATTTTACGAACGTCTGTTTATTCCTATGGTGGATATTCTCTAAATGTAAGCCCCAGGTACATGAAACGATATCGGTATAGTGGCAACTTTTCTCTTGATATGCGACATTTTAATTCCAATTTTAAGGGCGATCCCGACTTTTTTAAAGACCGTAGTTATCATGTAAGCTGGAATCATACTTCAGATCAAAAATCCAGGCCTGGTGTCAATTTCTTTGCACGGGTAGATGCAGGAAGCAGTAGTTACAACAGGTTAGATCCCACGAATCCAAGCATAAATTTTGACAACCAATTACAGTCTACAATCAGCTATAGTAAGCAATGGAAGGACAAGCCTTTTAACTTAACGATTGCAGCTACACACAATCAAAATAGTAATCTCAAATTAATAAATGTAAGCCTTCCTAATGCCGGTTTTACAATAACAACAATTTATCCATTTAGAAGAAAAGAGTTTGTAGGAGAGCCTAAATGGTTTGAAAATATTGGAATAGGTTACAATGGTACTCTTGAAAATAGGTTTTCTTTTTATGATACGGTAAAGAGTAAAAGTATTTTTCAGCAAATAAGAGATACAATGCGATGGGGAGCTCATCATTCTGTACCCATCAGTTTGTCGCTACCACCGATAGGAATATTCCAGATTTCTCCGGGTATCAGTTATGACGAAACGTGGTTTCAAACGAAGTCCACCAGGTATTATGATTTTGTAAAAGACACACTCTATACTAAAGTTCAAAAAGGTTTTTATACAGCGCGCAATATGTCTTTTGGACTCGGCATTTCTACACGTATTTTCGGTTTGATTACTTCTAAAAGAAAAGGATCTATAATACAGGCAATAAGGCACGAGATGCGGCCGAGTATTAATATTAACTATCATCCTGATTTTAATAAAAGAAATTATTATTACACGGTGGTGGATAATACCGGGCGTAGAGAAAAATTTTCTTACTATGAACAAACTTATAATATTTATGGAGGTTATGGTTCGGGAACCTTTGGAGGGTTAAATTTTTCTCTCGAAAATAATATAACAGCCAAAGTAAGAAACAGGAAAGATACTGCCGCAAACGCCGTAAAAAAGATTTCGATTTTAGATGCATTAAGTTTTAATGGAAGCTATGACTTCTTTGCAGATTCGGTGCACCGTTTCTCTCCAATTTCTATGAATGCCAGCACCAATTTATTTGGCAAAGTAAATGTGACCGCTTCTTCTACTTATAGCGTTTACGAAGTAAATTCACAGGGCCAACTAATTAATAAACTAGTATGGAGGCGCAAACCACTCAGCCTTGGTAGGTTAATGAATGCTAACCTTTCTTTATCAAGCCAATTTCAGGGAGGTAATAAAAAGACCGGGGCTGAAGGGGGAGTAAAGCCAGGATACAATAATAATAGGTACGATAATCAAATACCTGGTGAAACAAATGAAGACCTGGCATACATTAGAAATAACCCTGGAGAATTTGCGGATTTTAATATTCCCTGGTCAGTTAATTTTTCTTACGCGCTTACACTTAACCGCGTGTTTTATATTGAACGGGGGTTCAAAAACGAGGTTTCACAAAACATAAGTTTCAATGGCACATTAAATCTTACAGCGAAATGGCAATTAGGAATTAATGGTTCTTATAACATTTCACTTGGACAACTTGTACCGCTTTCATTATCAGTTTCAAGAGATTTGCATTGCTGGCAAATGTCCATCAACGTTTCCCCGGTTGGATACAATAGATTTTTCAGTATTAATATCAGTCCCAAATCACCATTATTAAGGGACTTAAAAATAAACAGATCACGCCAGGTATTTACAGGGCTGTAACTAGATCTTCAGGCTTTTTTTAATGTACATTATCCATGTATTTATAAAAATGTAGTTATTTTTATTAGCCAGTTTTGCATCACTAAGATGCATAGGAATATTAGTATTATCGCATGTAGAAGTGATTACATAATCAAGGCGAATACCGGATTGTAGTGAAACTAATTGGCCTTTAATTTTTACGCATCCGAAATTATATTGTTTAGGTGTTCCATTATTATTTTTAGAAAGCAATGTGGCAATTTCTTCCAGGGCTTTTACAAATTCCGGAAGATATTTTTTTTCTACCGGAAGATAATTTTGAAATTTGTCGTTGCTGGTAATAGTATTGGAAAATTTCGGTTTATTCGCCATATGCTTATCCAGCAGTACATATTTTTGAGCACTAATATTGGTAGTCGCAAAAAATATAATAGAGAGTAAGTAAATATATTTCATAAATAATTATTGATGATAAATACCAAAAACACTGCGAAGCTGGTCAGCTATTTCACCGAGTGTGCATTTATTTTCCACAGCCTCGATTACTGACGGCATTAAGTTCACATTGTTCTTTGCATGATCGGTTATTTTTTCAAGACATGCTTTCACAATAACAGGGTTGCGTGAATCTTTTAATTTTCTTAATTTTTTTACCTGGGCCACTCCAATTGCATCTTCAATCCGGAAAGATGATGGGTTGGTTTTACTTTCATCAGTAAACGCATTTACTCCTATAATTATTTTTGAGTTGTTCTCAATATTTTTTTGATATTCATAAGCACTTGCTGCAATTTCATTTTGTATGTATCCTTTCTCAATTGCACTTACACTGCCACCCAATGTGTCGATGTTGCTCATCATCTCATTTGCTTTCTTCTCAAGCTCGTTTGTCAGGTTCTCAACAAAAAAACTTCCGGCCAGTGGATCTGCTGTTGCCGCTACCCCACTTTCAAAACCAATGATCTGCTGTGTACGCAGGGCAATACGTGCTGCTTCCTCCGTTGGAAGATTCATCGCTTCATCATAGCCGTTAGTATGCAGGCTTTGTGTGCCTCCCAGCACTGCAGCAAGTGACTGTAGTGTTACGCGACTTATATTATTTAATGGTTGCTGCGCGGTAAGAGTGCTGCCCCCCGTTTGTGTGTGAAATCGTAAGGCCATTGCTTTATCATCTGTTGCACCAAGTTCTTTCATGATTTTTGCCCACATCCGCCGCGCTGCGCGAAACTTCGCGATTTCTTCAAAAAAATTATTATGTGAATTAAAAAAAAAGCTTAATCTTTTTCCGAATACATTGATGTCCAGACCTTTATCCAATGCGGCTTGTACGTATGCCTTTCCATTACTAAGTGTAAACGCAATTTCCTGCGCTGCAGTGCTGCCGGCTTCACGAATATGGTATCCGGAAATAGAAATGGTATTCCATTTGGGAACACTTTGCGCACACCATTCAAAAATATCGGTGATAATTCTCATGGAAGGTTTGGGCGGATAAATGTAAGTTCCCCGTGCCGCATATTCCTTTAAAATATCATTTTGGACGGTACCCTGAAGTTGTGATAAATCGGCACCTTGTTTTTTAGCAACCGCGACATATAAAGCGAGCAATATAAAAGCGGTTGAATTGATCGTCATTGAGGTAGAAATTTTATTCAGGTCAATTCCAGAGAAAAGTTCCTCCATATCTTCAATACTATCAATTGCCACACCTACTTTGCCCACCTCGCCTTCTGCCATAGGATGATCGCTATCATAACCGATTTGTGTGGGTAAGTCAAATGCAACACTTAAGCCATTTACTCCCTGTGAAATAAGATAATGGTATCGTTTGTTGCTTTCTGTTGCTGTACTAAAACCTGCGTATTGCCGCATGGTCCACATTTTTCCCCGGTACATATCTTTTTTTACACCACGTGTAAATGGAAATACTCCGGGCATTTCTTCATCCAGTTTGCCCGCATCGCCAGGTGTATATAGTTCTTTAATTTCAATGCCCGAATCTGTAAAAACTTTTTTCATATTGTTCAACTTACATGATTTTCTTCGCCTCAAAGTTAATGGCTTCAAGAACTATCTGGTGTAAGCTTGCTTTTGGATTATTGATCAGGAAATCAATAAGCTGTTTATTTAAATCCATACCAGAAGCCTGGGGCGGTAGTGTGGAAGTTAATTGATTTATAATATAAATGTTTTGCTCTTTTAAATTATTAACAGCTTTCCATACTTCCGGCGATACGTAAATTTGTTGACTGATGTTGTAATCATATTCCTGCCTCACCGCTTCTATAAGCGTAGCCTGCATGTTTCTTGCTGTCAACCCATTTGAAGGAATTGTTGATAATAAATGTTGAAAAGACATTCTTTCCGCCAATAGCGTAATTCTTTCGTATGCTTGCAGGCGAAGCTTAACGGTATCTCCATTTCCCGAAACTCCTTTTTCTTCCATATTCCTCTTCAAGGTGGAAATTTCAGTGAGCGCCCAGACTACTACCAGAAGTAATACCAGTAAAAAGATAGTTACGACCGTCTCAAATGTTGACATAGCGTGAATTTAATAGTAAAAATAGTTATTCAAAAAATAAAGATTGTAAATTTGTATGTAAAATATTTTAAGGTTTTTACGGTAAAAAAATAATATAATGGAAACAATTACACATTCCCCAATAAAAATTTCTTCTTCAGCTATAAAAGAAATTAAACGTCTGATGAGCGAAGAAAATTTTGATAAAAACAATTTTTTAAGAATTGGTGTAAAAGGCGGCGGTTGTTCCGGCATGTCATATATTCTGGGTTTCGAGCCAAAGGAAGCAACTGATGGTCTTTATGAAATCGAGGGTGTATCATTAATAATAAATCCTGCTCATTTAATTTATCTTTCTAATATGGAAATAGATTGGGAAGGTGGACTAAGTGCCCGCGGTTTTACATTCAACAACCCCAATGCCAGCACGAGCTGTGGTTGTGGCAGTTCTTTCGCGGTTTAATTTCAACTTAATTATAAAAAATGCCCGGCAATTTTATTTTGCCGGGCATTTTTAAATGTATAAGTATTTATTATTTAACCAACTTAGCTGCAGGAGCTGCTGGCTTTTTAGAAGTACTGCTTTTAATCCGCGCCATTCCAAGCGGTTTATCTTTTGCAAACTCTATCAATATAGGTGCAGCAACAAAGATGGAAGAATAAGTTCCGGTAATAACACCGAT
>JBDTXP010000034.1:0-16367 GCA_040006135.1 Ginsengibacter sp.
AAATTTGGAGAAAATTGAATACGGGTATCAATTTTTTTAATTTTAAATCCAAAACCTCCATAAAAGTTGGCATAATAGTTCCCATTTACATTAATAGGCTGAGAAACTGTTTTCCCCGAATCAAGATTGATAACACTATTTGTAGTTATAGCATTTTGTACAAATCTTACATATACAGATTGATACATCCATATGTCTTTTAAAAAATTATAATTCTGGTGCGAAATATTAAAACTATTAGTAAAAGAAGGACGCAGATCAGGATTTCCGATCACCTGGTTAAAATAATCAGTATTATTTCTCAAAGGCTGAAGCTGATTTACAGTTGGCTGCGTAGTAGAGCCGGTGTAATTAAAGCGTATACTGCGGTTGGGCTTGTACGTATAAGTGCCATTTACGGTTGGGTAAAAATTAATATAACTTCTCTTGTAGTCTTTATTATATGTAATATCCTGCAGATCAAATTGAGTGAATCCGAAGGATGAACCGGCGTTGAGTTTTAATTTTTTATTGGCGAAATTAATTTTGGCTGAAGGAATATTTTGAAAAATATTTTGCTTAAACTCATTTGACAAACTATCTACTTGTTCATCATATTTACCAGTTGAGTTGGTGAACTCCTTGGTAATTTGATTATTAGTTCCATAATTATAGGCGAACTGATAACCAAGCTGTAAGGAAAGAGTTTTTGTCAAAGGTTCCGTATAAACAAAAGCAGCTGAAATATTTTTAGTTGATTGTTCATAATCCTTTTGCTGATTTATATCCTGGTTTGAGGAAGGAATACCATTAAAATATGCTTCATTATTAGATTTCAGAAGAGTTAATCCTTTATTATTTAGGGTATAATAGTTTCCTGAGAAAGTCAGCGTACGTCTAAGTTTTTTGAATTTATGTTTAAAAACAATATTTCCGTTTAAAGCATTTTTGTCATTTTTAGTTTGCAATTGTCTTTGGCTGGTATTCTTAAAATCACCTGTATTTCCGGTTGTCTGCGAATTTGTTAATCCATCACTTTCTGTATGATAAAAATTATTGTTTGCCGTTATCTTGAGTGAATTAGATGAATCAATTTTCATATCCAATATTGTACGAAACTTATAATTCTGCCGGTTCACATTACTGCTTTCGTTGGAATTATAATTAAGTACAGAATCACCAATTTGAGTCTTCCTAAAAATTATTTTATTATTCGTGTATTTCTGATTGTTATATCTAGGTGAGAAATTTAAATTGTATTTATCATTCCACTTATTACTGTATTGTACTCCTGCATTTAAGTTGGTAGTAAACCCATTCTCAGGATCTACATAGGGCTCATTGTCAGATGAGCCCGTCCATGTAAAGGATACATCACCGTCATCTGTAATATCTAAAGAAACATCATCATTTCCACCATATTTCCGTTCATCCTCCCAACTTGGCCCATCCTGGCCTGTATTACCGTTTACTAAAAATCCAGATAATTTTCTTTTCCCTTTAAAGGTGCTGAACAATAAGTTATTATTATAGCGGTTCTCAATATGTTGCTGAGGGCCGGCGGCCAGATCTATTTTTCCAAAATACCCGGTCTTTTTATTTTCTTTTAGTTTAAGATTAATCGTCTTTTGCGTTTTACCATCCTCAATGCCTGTAAATTCTGCCTGGTCACTTTTTTTATCAAAAACCTGCACCTCCTTTACAGCATCAGCACGCAAATTTTTAACGGCCATTCCGGGATCATCCCCAAAAAATTCCTCTCCATCTACTAGAACTTTTTGCACCGTTTCACCCATTGCTTTAATCTTTCCATCTTTATCTACCTGAATTCCAGGAAGCTTTTTAAGTAATTCTTCCACATTCGCATTGGCACTTACTTTAAAACTATCAGCTGTATAAATCGTGGTATCTCCTTTAATTCTAAGTGGAGAGCCGGTTTTTACAATTACCTCCTGCAGAAGTTGACTCTTTGAAACAAGGTTTGTATTTCCAAGATCCTCAGTAGCATTTACATTAATATCAGAGAGTATGTCTGCATAATAAGGGTGAGAAATCATTAAAATATATTTCCCGTCAGCAACATCTTTTAATTGATAACTGCCAGTGCTATCGGTACGGGTAAAAGTATAGAGAAGGGAATCTCTTGGAGTAAATAACGATACAACAGCGTTTTGAATAGGTTTGTCCTCTGCACTATTTCTAACTTTACCAGTTATGGAAGCTTGTTGCGCGAAAGATGATAAACAAAATAAAAGGATTCCGCAACAAAAAATAAAATGCTTCATATTGTAGCAGTTGTATGAATGGTTATTTATTTATTAAAAGTGATTAATTATAAAATGGCAAAAAAATTCTTTACCTTAATTTTTAGTTAAAGAATAAAACTTCATTTATGATTCGGGAATTTGGTTATTCCATAAATATGCAACTAATTATTTGAAGTTATTTTTATGTTTCAGTGCAGAATCAAATTATCTAACCAGTATTTAGTAGCCCCGACAAGAATCGAACTTGTGTCTAAAGTTTAGGAAACTTCTATTCTATCCACTGAACTACGGGGCCTGCATTTTTGGATTTACCTTTGCAAATCTATTACGCCAACTTTTAAGGCTGGCAAAATTAATAGTTTTTATTAAGTTTAATTATTCTAAATACAGTCTCATCATGGCTAATCTCTTCGATCCGTTAACAATAAGGGGAGTTGAACTAAAAAACAGGTTGGTGGTTTCTCCTATGTGCCAGTATTCCAGTACAGATGGCTTTGCAAATGATTGGCATCTTGTGCACCTGGGAAGCAGAGCTGTGGGTGGCGCTTCGTTGGTTTTTACAGAAGCAACGTCTATATCTCCGGAAGGAAGGATATCTCCAGATGATCTTGGATTATGGAAAGATGAACAAGTCAATTTTTTAAAAAAGATCACCACTTTCATAAAAAATAATGGTGCCAAAGCAGGCATACAATTAGCACATGCAGGACGAAAGGCCAGTCATGCAAGCCCATGGAAAGGCGGAAAACAACTTAATGAAGCCGAAGGAGGGTGGCAAACTCTGGCACCCTCTGCAGTACCATATAAACCAGATGAATTGGCCCCGTTGGAAATGAGCGTTGAAGAAATATTGCGATTGGTAGAAGATTTCAAAAGTGCGACAATAAGAGCAATAGACGCGGGTTTCAACCTAATTGAAATTCATGCAGCTCATGGTTACCTGATCAATGAATTTTTATCTCCACTTAGTAATTTTCGTGTGGATCAATATGGTGGATCCTTTGAAAACAGGTCACGATTACTGGTAGAAATTGTAAGGTCAATGAGAGCAATAATGCCGTCAACAATGCCTCTTTTGGTGAGAATATCAGCAGTAGATTGGGTAGAAGGCGGCTGGGATTTAAATGATTCGATAAGACTGGCAGTGCTGTTAAAAAATGAAGGAGTAGATGTGATAGATTGTTCGAGTGGTGGGATTTCCCGCGAACAAAATATTCCTGTAGCACCCCTTTACCAGTTGGATTTTGCAGCACAAATAAAAAAAGATGCCGGTATCGCTACTGCAGCCGTTGGCTTAATAACAACTGCAGAGCAGGCAGACAATATTATTTCAGCAAATAAGGCTGATCTCGTTTTCATGGCAAGGGAATTTTTAAGAGAACCTTATTTCCCATTGCATGCAGCACATACCCTTAATGAAAATGTTGAATGGCCTGTACAATATGATCGCGCAAAGATTAAAAAAACTGATTAGAAATAATCAACAAATCTTCATTTTATTGCAAAAAAAACCCTGGTCGAATAACCAGGGTCAATATTTATTTTACGCAGTAATTATTATTTAATACGACCGTCTTTTTTATCTTTTTCATGACCAATGATGTAGCCACCAGCTGCACCTACTACAGCACCAATTGCTGCACCGGTTCCTTTATTTTTGGAAATGATAGCACCACCCACAGCACCTGCGGCACCACCAATAACTGCTCCTTGAGCGCCTTTACTCCATCCTTTCTTTTGTGTAGAGGAAGATGTAGAAGTATTTCCGCTTGAGCTGGTATTTGAACCATTAGAAGATGATGTTGAATTGTTTTTAGAACTGCCTGAAGTATTATGAGTAGTTGAAGTGCGCGTTCTTGTAACGTTTGTTTTTTTCTCTCCTTCTACAGCACTTGTTCCTGTTGCCGTATCAGACATCATATTGTTCCTGTATGCAGTGGAATCTGTAAGTAATTGAATATTGCGGGAATCACTTGCATCTTTCGATTTACATGCATAAAATATACTTGTTATGGCAAATACCATTAGTATATATTTTAAAAATTTTAGATTAGACATAATTAGTTATTTTGTTTGTGTATAAAGAGTCAAAATAGTGCCAACAATTAAGATTCAGGTATTGTAATTAGTTAATATTGAATCAAAATCAAATATTCTGTGACTTTTTAAGCTACTTTTTAAAAATGAAACTTGGCACTGCTTCATCATTTATGATATCCATAACGCCATAAATATTTAAATATTTTATATGCTAAAATTTATAATACTAAACCAATGCAAAAAGGCAAAAAAGCTTCCTTTCAAATAGCCCGCTGAGCAATCAGCATGTTCCAAATAATATTTACTTTTTTTAAAACATCTTTTTTCCGACAAGCCAAATACCCGCCGCATGTGCCGGATCCTCACTTTTTTCCGACATTGTAGTACCCTCAATTGCAGCATATCCGCCACAATTTCCATCCTCTAAAACTTATTATTTAAAATGATCTTCAATTCAAGTCACTACTCCCTTGGCAGACGGGTTATAGGTTCTGTGAGCATATTTTTCCTATATGATGTAGAATCAAAATTAATTTGACTATTGATGGATTCGATTGCATTTTAATTCAGCATATTTTTAATTGATAATATTGTAGCTGATTGACTTGCATTAAGCCCTTCCTTTTGAAAAGCCAATTTGCCTTGTTTGTCCAAAACAGAAATAATATTACTATGAGAAAAGTTTCCTTCGCTATCTTTTTCATACTGAATATTTAATAATACTGAAAGCGTTCTAACGGCTTCATCGCTACCATGTAGCAAAGTCCAGTTTTTATCCAGGTTCAAACTATCAGCAAACCTTTTCAATTGTGCGGGATTATCTCTTTCAGGGTCAAAACTCACCAGGATGTAATTGATCTTTCCACTTTCATTTTTTAAACTGTCTTGTATATCTTTTATATCCGCTGTGAGCCTTGGGCAGGCATAAGTGCAATGCGTAAAGATCATTCCTATTACAGTCGGTTTCCCCTGGAAACTGGCAAGCGTAACCACATTGTTATCCTGTGTTTGAAACGAATCTTTAATAGAGTAAAGACTTTCGTCCGGTAAAGTTCCAACTGGTGCAGTAATATGAGTTTTACTTTCACCTGTAAACGCAGATTTACTTGCATTATCAGCACAACTGGTTAATAAAATGCCTGCCGTCAAAAATATAGTTAGCCTTTTCATTTTTCTTAGTTAATATTTTGAACGCATCGAAATCCGAGATTACCAATACAGTAATTTCCTTTAAGACTGCCACGGTAACTGTATCTCATAAAACTTGCGTAATCAGTTTTATTCTTCACATTAATAGCACCACCTGCACAAAAACTATTTGCATCCACCTGGGTGTTCCCTCTTGTATCCGTAGAACCAATGTAACTATTGAAATTAAATGTCCATTCCCAAATAAGGCCATGCATATCATAAAGACCATATTCATTCTGATAAGTAGATTTCACATTGGGTAATGTAGGTGGATTTGGTTTTTCATACCACCCTAAAATATAGTCAGTAAGTGTTTTATATTTTATATTTTTTGGCCGGCCATTCGCAGCAAGTTCCCATTGGGCCACTGTAGGAAGTTTTTTATTTTTCCATTCGCTATAAGCCCTGGCAGCAAACCATGAAACGTACACTACCGGTGAATTATAAATGTTTTTATTAGTCGCACCTATCGTAAGATCGCTTTCCCAATATTTGAGATAATTGATATCTGCAAAGATCCGGTTAACTTTTGATTTTCTCCATTCAGGATTGGCTCTTACAAATTCCAAAAAATCCAAATTAGTCACCGCCGTTTCATCCATTTTAAAGGAAGATATTTTTAATGGCTTATCACTTTTTGTAATAAAAAAAGGAGTATAGCTGCCTGTGGGAATCACTACCGATTTTTTGGATGTAACCACTTTACCCTGGGCATTAATAGCCCAGGGCATAATTAGTAGCATTAATATGATTACAAATATCTTCAAGATTCTTATTAAAGATTATTGTCCCTTATGAAATAAAGAAGGGTTTTCAGCTCCTGTCACTTTTATCTGGGCGATTGCTCCTTTATTGAATGCACGGAAGATAGAGTGGTCTACAAGGTTGATTACTTCCGGTACCTGCATTTTCATTTCTACTATTGTAGCTCCGCCTGCAGGAATTAAAGTTGTTTGAACATTCCTGTTTACTTCACTACCGGCTTCCATATATACTTTGGTAAAAATTTGGCCAATGGGGTGAAAAGAAGAAATTAAATTAGGTCCGCCGTTACCTACAAATAATCTTACAGTCTCACCAACCTTTGCCTGTAAAGCATTGGCACCGGTTGTGGAACGTACTCTTCCATTAAATATCACATAATCAGGATTCTCTGCAAGAGCCTTATCCTGGTCAAATGCCTGTAAGCCTGGTGCCTCAAATTTTCCTTGTGTATAAAAATCTCCTTGCATGAGGTAGTATTCCCTATCAACTTTAGGCAGGCCAGCAGCAGGTTCTACTAATATTAAACCATACATTCCATTAGCTATATGTAAAGGCACGGGACCTGTTGCGCAATGGTAAACATATAGGCCGGGATGCAATGCGCGAAACTGGAAATGAGTTGATTGACCCGGTGCCGTGCTGGTAGCTTCAGCTCCACCACCCTGTCCAATAACCGCATGAAGATCTATACTGTGAGAGTTCTTACTTTCCGGTGCATTTTTGAGCGTAAAATCAACAAGATCTCCCTGGCGTACCCGAATAAACTCTCCTGGTACATGGCCGCCAAAAGTCCAGAAAGTATATTGTGTACTATCAGAAATGGGCATTACTTTTTCAATAGTTTCTAAAGTAACCATAACTCTTTTTGGAGAAGTGTACGTCAATGGCTTAGGCACATTTGGCGCTACTGTTAGTTCTGCAGTTACTGTTCCACTGAGTACTGTATCAATTTTTGCATCGTCAGATGCTGAGTTATCTGAAGAGTTGGTTTTGCAGGAAAACATCAACATACCTGCTACAGCTACCAATGCGGTTAATCGTAATCTTTTCTTTAAGTGAATCATAATTTGTTTTGTTTTATTTATTTAGATTTTAAAATTATTTGTGGATTTACATTGATCATCAACCATATCCAGTTCTGATTATTACTTAAAATTTGGGACGAGGATATATTTTTCACCATTTTCATTGAAGGACCGGTAAACATTTGAGAATATCCTCCACTTAGGGTTACTTCTTTTATCAGTTTGTATGCAAGTGTTATGTCCGCTTCTGTTCCCAAATATCTATCAGTACTTTTTTGCTGCGCATCTTCAACCAAAGCTGCTGCTGAAAAATGATGCAATGCAAATTGTGTAGAGAATTGCGGAGTGGCATTAATTATTGTACCAAGGTAAATGTCCACAAGTCCTGTATTATCGTGGCCGCTTGAAACATAGAAATAATCCATACTTCCATAAAATTTATGATGTGTACCATATAATGGATTAAAGTAAGAAATTGTTGCAGAAGTGCTATTCATATCCTTTCCGCTCAGGTAATCTGTACCGGCGTTTAACTCCCATTTGTTATTCACGGCATAATTTAATTTTATTGCCGCCATCCACGCGGACGAATTAAATGCAGCGCTATTCTTTTTATGATTATTGCCCGTTTGGTAAAAAAAAGTCGACTGTGTTTTCAATTTATTTTTAATAAAATAGAAATTACCCCCAACAGTTTGCAGGTAAGAATTGAGGCTATCAAAGCGGCTTTGAAAAGCATTATTAATTCCCAGGATTGAAAAAGAAATATTTTTGCCCGACTGGTATTTCGCATAGATCAATTCCATTGATTTGTAAGGCTGGCTGTAACCATTATCAAAAAAATCACCGGTAAGTTTTTCAGAATTTTGATTATAGGCGGCCACCGCGTTTAGCACCCATTTATTTTTTTTAAATCCAACTTTTAAAGCATCATGTTTCCTGGCAGCATTGTTCCAGTCG
Organism: Ginsengibacter sp.; assembly: GCA_040006135.1. Taxonomy (GTDB): domain Bacteria; phylum Bacteroidota; class Bacteroidia; order Chitinophagales; family Chitinophagaceae; genus Ginsengibacter. The sequence continues at coordinate 8,228 of JBDTXP010000034.1, forward strand.
AGTGCGCCAAGTATGCGTTCATCATCATAAGAGAGCACCTGCCGGCCGGCTTTTATATCCCAATTAGATGAAAAAAAATATTGTGCCCATGCTTCATATAGCGTCACATTGTTTCCAGTGACTTGTACCTGAGGATCATTTCCCCACACATTTACTATTTGCGTCGTAAATCCAATTTTTAATTTATTCATTTTCGAATAAACCAGCCCTAACCTGCTTCTTTGAGTAATAAAAGAAGCCGATTCTTGTCCCTTAATTATAGGAGTAAACAATCCATGACGAATTTCTGCCCGTGGTCGTATCTGTAAATTGACTTCTAATTGTTCTTCGGGTACTGACTGTGCGAATAGCGAATCAGTTGAGAGGCTTAACAGTAAAGCAATGACTAAAATAAAGTGTATTGATTTCAATTTTTCCTTTTGTGAGTGCAAAACTCTTTCAAAAAAAAATTATCAATAATGATTAAGATCATCCGGCAATAGAAGAATTATCATAATTATTCTTAGAATAATGCATACAGAGGTAAAAATTTCCGGGCGATCCCTCCGGGCGTGCTTTACGCTTCAATCTTTTTGCTTACGCGCAAAATCCTTGCTGAAAAAGGATTTCCACTTCAATCACTATCGCAATAGAGGTGGATGATGGGTCTCTTTCGTATTACCTAACATATTTAGATAAAATGTCGTGACATCCGCTATTTCTTAAAAATTATTTTTTACCAGCTCTCTTATTTAATTCTTCAATAGGCATGGCGATCATACGTCCTACTTTTTGATCACCACGATAAGTAATGACTTTTAACATTACCGCATCTTTTGGTGCAATAAGCGGAACAGCGTATTTTGGATAATAATTATCAGGAAAAGAATTATCGAAACTATAATAAATATCCAACCCTTTCACTTCGGTGCTTAATGTGATCTTTACTCCGCCATTGTCAGTTTTGCCAACTTCGAAAATAGGATCGTACATACTTGGAGCATATTTTACCTGTGCTTCATCCAGCCTTTTAAATTGCTGCTCTACACGTGGTACAAAACTATTCCAATCTCTTTTATTCTTTGGCGACCAAACAGCTTCTGCAATAGCCATCGCGCGCGGCCAAAGCATGTACTGCATGTGGCGTGTATTATAGATTTGTTCTGTCCAGAGATTAGCTTGTCCTCCCAAAATATATTTTGGATCTACACCATTAGGAACCGGTTCAAATTCATAGGCTTTATTGAGCCGAAGCGTTGCATAAACCCGTGGTTCAATGATAGGATCGCCTTGCATATAATCGAGATAAGAAAAATCAGTAGGACTCATTACTACATCATGTTTCATTTTAGCCGCTTCTATACCACCGGCCATTCCTCGCCAACTCATCACAGCCGCACTTGGCGCAATTCCTCCCTGCAAAATTTCATCCCAGCCCATAAATTTCTTGCCTTTTGATTCAACAATTTTTTCTAATCTTTTCTCAAAATAACTCTGTACTTCATCCATAGTTTTTAATCCTTCTTTTTTCATCAATACTTTTATGTCTTCACTTTTTTCCCAGAAGTTTTTAGGGCACTCATCACCACCTACATGAATGTAAGGGAAGGGGAAAAGTGCCGCAACCTGCGTCATGATAGTATCCAGAAAAGCATATACTTTTTCATTTGCCGGGCAAAGTGTGTTATCAATTAAGGCAATGGGCGGCTGGCCATGACTCCAGTCCATTATAGGCTCACCAGAGCGTACCTGGTATTTCTCAGCTCCCGTTGTACATGAAAGTTCGGGGTAGGAAACAACAGCTGCAAGACTGTGGCCGGGCACATCTATTTCAGGTAAAATATTTACAAAACGATCTTGTGCATACTTTACTAATTCTTTAATATCTTCTTGAGTATAAAACCCGCCGTAATTTTTTGGCTCGTCCGGTTTAGGTGGTGAAAAAGTACCAAAGTATCCTACTTTATTCACGCGCCACGCACCTACTTCTGTAAGACGCGGAAGTCCCTTTATTTCTATACGCCAGCCCTCATCATCCGTAAGATGCAGATGAAGCAGGTTGTATTTATATTTGACCATTTCATCTATAAAATCTTTCACCTCTTGTTTAGTAAAAAAATGCCTGCTAACATCCAACATTAATCCCCTCCAGCCAAAGCGCGGATAATCGGTGATAGTGCAAACCGGAACACTCCATTCAATATTTTTTACGACGGAATCTCTTTCAATTTCTTTTGGTAATAATTGATAAAGGGTTTGCACGCCATAAAATAAACCAACGGGGTTATTAGCCTTAATAGCAATTTCCTTTTCAGTCACTTGTAAATTAAAACCTTCATTTCCAAGAGATTCATCATAGCCCAGGGAAAGGTGAATAAAATTAGGCTGCACATTCCCTGAATTTTTTTTTGCAAAATCATACCCGGTTACCTTAGACAATTTTTTCGAAAGCATATTTCCAATGCGAAGTACTTCTGAACTTGCCGATGTAATACGGACTGCAGTCCGGGCGTCAATAATAAAATTCCCTTTTCCCTGAACTACTGAAACCGGCGTTGGAAGCAATAAATTCTGAACAGGTACATTTTGTGAAACGGCTACAAAAAAAAGAGATACACACAGCGTAAACAGCAATATTTTTTTCATGAAAATTTTTTTGTAGTATTTATTTTAAGCGACAGTAATAAAGATAAGGAGATATAATAAAGCGATACAAAATGGTGTATTTCAATTATTATACATTTCTCTTTTTCTTATTTTCACATTTTCACATTATTCCGTTTTTCAAATTACTTTTACGAATGACTTCTTCTTTTTTTACCTACAGCAAACCCAAAGTATTACAAGCACTTCGCTATCATTTTATCAGCCGTAAAGAAATAAAGATCATGATCATCCTTGTGAATGTATTTGCGATTTTTTCGGCTGTTATGTATTATACGCATCGCGTGTCGCCAGTAGCTTTTCTATTAAGTTCTGGTTTATGGTTTATCCTCATGATATCATTTTGGTGGGTATTACCTGCAATTATTTACCGGCGTGCCTCTACTTTTAAAGACAGGTTTAAAGTGAGCTTTGAACCCCAACATATGTTCCTGGAAAATGACCGGGGTAGCAGGAGTTGGCCATGGAAGTCCTTTAGTACGCTAATGGAAAGTCCTTATTTCTTTCACTTATATTTCGATAAGCGTTCTTTTTTTCTGATACCAAAAGAAGCCTTCGGCGACCAGGTGCCGGAAGCCAGAAAATTATTAAAAGAAAAAATCCAAAGCAGGATTTAGAAGGATAGCTTTTTTTCCATAATAATATGTGGAAGATTTATTTCTGAGAATTCATTCCCAACAGTTTTGTAACCTAGTTTCTCATAAAAGCCGACAGCAGTTTTGCGTGCATGCATCATCAGCCTTTTGTATCCTTTATCCCGGGCGATGGTCTCGGCGTAATTCATCATAGATGCCCCTACACCTTTGCCTTGTAGATTATTTTGAACTGCCATTTGTCTGAGCCTTACCACCTTATCGTCTGCTTGAGTAAGCAGGCAACAACCCAGCATTACATCTTCATCTAGTGCGGCAATAAGAATATCATTCTTCTCCTTTTCAAGTTCGGAGCTTTCGAATGAAAGGTTCAATGGTTTTCGCAAAATTTCAAGCCTCAACTTTACCATTTGTTGGTATTCTGGAGTGCCGTGGTCTATTTGTTTTATAGGCATTGAACCGATTTTTTGAAGAATTGTTTTGGAGAAATAAAGCTACAAACAAATTTAGATATTTGATGTGAGAGATGGGATTTAAGATGATGGATGCCAAACGAGAGATCTGCTAAAATCTAAAATTCACTAAAAACAACTTATTGCCGGTCTCTTCTACTCATCCAAAATTTGCATCTTTCCACTCTCTGCTGCCCTTTTTCCTTAGACTCATAAGTAACATCTTGCTACTATTCCCCAACAAATACTTTATTATTTTTTTTTATTCCAAAAAGTATATTTTTGTAGCCGTATTAACTAAACTTTACAACCATGCAAGACATTGCAACAAGAGTAAAAAAAATAATTGTTGACAAATTAGGTGTTGACGAATCAGAAGTAACAACTGATGCTTCATTTACCAACGACCTGGGCGCAGATAGCCTGGATACTGTGGAACTTATTATGGAATTTGAAAAGGAATTCAATATTTCTATTCCGGACGAGCAAGCTGAAACAATTACCACTGTTGGGCAAGCCGTCGCCTACCTGGAAGAACACGCTAAGTAACATTCTTCATCAACTTCTCAGCAGCTTATGGAATTAAAAAGAGTAGTAGTCACAGGACTCGGAGCAATCACTCCATTAGGCAATACCGTTCCAGAATATTGGAACGGTTTGATTAATGGGGTTTCCGGTGCAGGGCCTATTACTCAATTTGATTGTTCAAAATTCAAGACCAGGTTCGCTTGTGAAGTCAAAAATTTTGAGGCCACTGACTATCTGGAAAGAAAGGAGGCCCGAAAGCTTGATCGTTTCACACAATTTGCTTTAGTAGCAAGCGATGAAGCAGTAAAAGACGCGGGTATTACAGATGATAATGTTGATCATGACCGTGTGGGCGTTATTTTCGCAAGCGGTATTGGTGGCATTACAACCTTCCAGGATGATGTAATGGCTTTTGCCCGCGGTGATGGTACTCCCCGCTTTAATCCTTTCTTTATTCCTAAGATGATATTGGATATTGCAGCCGGTCAAATCTCAATGCGTTATCATTTTCGTGGGCCTAATTTCGCAGTTGTAAGTGCATGCGCCAGCAGCACTAACGCAATCATAGATGCATATGATAATATTCGTTTAGGCAAAGCTGATATTATTCTTACAGGTGGCAGCGAAGCGGTTATAAGTGAGGCAGGTGTGGGTGGTTTCAATGCAATGAAAGCGCTAAGCGAAAGAAATGATGATCCGGGCACAGCTTCCAGGCCATTTGATAAAGACCGCGACGGTTTTGTAATGGGTGAAGCAGCTGGCATTTTAGTATTAGAGGAACTTGAACATGCCAAAGCGCGGGGTGCAAAAATTTATTGTGAAATAGCTGGTGGTGGTGCTACAGCAGATGCGCATCATATTACAGCACCACATCCGGAAGGGTTAGGTGCAAGAAACGTAATGCACGCAACGCTGAAAGACGCAGGCATGCATCCTGATGATATTGATTATATTAATGTCCACGGTACTTCTACTCCACTCGGAGATATCGCCGAGACCAAAGCGATTCTCGCAGTTTTCGGTGACAAAGCGTATGACTTAAACATTAGTTCTACTAAATCTATGACAGGGCATTGCCTGGGAGCAGCAGGAGTAATGGAAGCACTTGCCTGTATTCTTGCAGTAACTAAAGATGTAATTCCACCAACGATCAATCATTTTACTGACGATCCGGAATTGGACCCAAAATTGAATTTCACTTTTAATAAAGCACAGTACAAAAAAGTAGATGCCGCTATGAGCAATACTTTTGGATTTGGCGGGCACAATGCTTCAGTGATTGTGAAAAAATATGTGGGATAATGAGTAACGATGCACGCTGCCTTGCTCAAGGGTGACATATAATTTTAAAGGATGAATTAATCATATCATTTTTTACTTTTTAATTTTTACTCCTATTTTTGATCTTTAAAATTCCAAATTATGGCACCTGATATTTCAAATACCGATCTTGAGAATTTTCTTTCGCGCCGCCTTGGCGAAAAAGAAGCAACTGAAATAATGGTGTATGTAAATGAGGAAGTTGAAAAGAGAGTGGATACACGTATCGCTGAATCAAGAAATGAAATAACTTCATGGCGCAACGACATGAAAAATGATTTTGCAACTAAAGAAGATTCAATAAATCTTGAAAAAAAATTGGTGAAGAGAGTTTCTGCGGTTGAAGGCACCATTATCCTTTGGGCTTTTGTATTCTGGATCACGCTGATCATAGCCGTGTATGTGATATTTAAATTTGTGCATTGAGACAAAACATAAGGGCTGAATTTATAAAAAATAAGGGTCCGAATTTTAAAGTTTCTGCAGAAACGCCAAAAGGCGCAATAAACTTATCATGCACAGGAAACTTTCTCTAAATTATCTTCTTTTTCTATTATTCTTTTTTTCTATAAACGCGACTGCGCAAAACACTCCTGTAGGAAGTTATACTAATCTATACGCAGAATATCATTTCGATTCTGCCTGGAGTTTATTTGCTGACCCGGAAGTGCGCGCACTTTCAATATATAACAGATTCTATTATTATGAGCTAAAGGGTGGGGTGACCTATACATTCAATAAATTTTTAGCCGTAAGCCTGGGAGCAGGATCATACCACATTTTTCAGGAAGGTCCTGAATTTGAAAATTATCATAAGAGCAAGGATTTCAGAATATGGGAGCAGGTAAAAATGAAACAACCACTCTCTTTTTTAGTTTTAGAACACCGAATAAGAATAGAAGAAATACTCAATAAAAATTTTGATATAAATGCGCGCTACCGGTTGCTGGTGAAAATTCCGTTGAACAAAAGAAAATTAACTACAAAAACTTTTTATACCGCTGTTTACGATGAGGTTTTTTTCAATAGCGTAATTCCGCATTTCAGCAGGAACAGGATGTTCGTTGGTTTTGGTTACAATTTTTCAAAGACTACTACGGTGGAAGGTGGCTGGATTTATCAGTCAGATTATTCTAAAAATTTTACCAGGAATAAAAATTATTTATACACTTCGCTAGGGTTTAATTTTTAATGATCTGGTTGATAGTAAAAATTTATATTGTGCAATAAAAGATTTTCTTGTAAACATTACATCTTTCTTCTTGTATAAAAAACAATACTGACCACTTTGCAGGTTTTTAATGTTCGTCATTTTTTTTCTTTAATTTTAACCTATCCATATTTAGAACACAACAGTGTCATTATTAACCAGACTTATTTACTCCAAAAAAGAACGCGAATTACGCAGGCAATTGCGTAACGTGCTCGGTTTTACTCCAACAAGAATCAACTTATATAAAACAGCGCTTAGTCATCGATCAGTGCGTGAAGGCGCTGATGAAAATAATGAACGACTTGAGTTTTTAGGCGATGCAATTCTTAGCAGCATTGTTGCACATTATCTTTTTATGCGCTATCCTTATAAAGAAGAAGGCTTTCTTACAGAAATGAGAAGTAAGATGGTAAATAGAAACAAATTAAATGACATTGCTGTAAAAATCGGACTCAAAAAAATTACACTTTTTAATAAATATGATGCTACATTAAAAACTTCACAAATATTCGGCAATACCTTGGAGGCATTAGTGGGAGCCGTATATCTTGATAAAGGATATGATAGCACAAGTGAGTGGGTGAGCCACCAGATAATAATGCCACACCTATACATGCAGGAATTGGAAAACCTGGATATTAATTTAAAAAATAAATTATTTGGCTGGGCAAACCGGAATGGCAAAGTACTCGAATTTGAAACCATTAATGAACAACAGGAAAACGGTCGCAGGCTTTTTACTATTGGTGCCAAAATAGATGGTGAAATCGTTGCAGAAGCAAAAGCATTTAATAAAAAAGACGCCAGCCAGGTAGCTGCACAAATAGCAATAGAAAAATTGAAAATCACATAAATCATCAAACAGGATATTTTTATTTTTCCTGCTTTGCCAACTCATTTAAATAATTATTTATGCAATTTGGAATATTAGGAAGTGGAAGTTGGGGCACTGCATTAGCAAAATTACTCACAGATAATGGTCAAACAATCCAGTGGTGGTTACGAAGTGAAAGCAATATTGATAGTTTTAAAGATCGCAGGCACAATCCACAATATTTGCGAAATGCTTTTTTTAATATAAATCTCATTCAATTCTCATCAAATATAGAAGAGGTAATAAGCAACAGCTCCCATATATTAATTGTGATACCATCTGCTTTTGTAGCAGAGGCACTGCGACCACTTCCAAAAAATATTTTTGAAGGAAAAAAAATTATTTCCGCTGTAAAAGGCATCCTGCCCGAAGAAAATATTTTATTGAATGAATATTTGAAAATTCATTTCAATGTAGACCTGCAGGATTATTTCACCGTGCTTGGCCCTTGCCATGCAGAAGAAGTTGCAGCAGAAAAACTGTCTTACCTCACATTTTCAGGAATAGATGAAAAAAC
>JBDTXP010000035.1:0-16364 GCA_040006135.1 Ginsengibacter sp.
GGATTTTTGGAGAACCAATTACCGGGAATGGTAAATGGCTTACTAAAAATAGTAACCCTCCCGGAATGCATGGCGCAGCACGTAAGCGTAAAAGTCTTGGTGAATACGCTCTTCAGCTTCGCGAAAAACAAAAGGCAAAATATACTTACGGCCTTTTGGAGAAGCAATTTCGCAATACATTTAATGAAGCAGCTAGACGCAGTGGCGTTACAGGGGAATTGCTCATAAAATTATTGGAAGCACGTCTTGATAATACTGTTTTCCGTATGGGTATTGCACCAAGCCGCCAGGCAGCAAGGCAGTTGGTTTCCCATAAGCACATTACAGTAAATGGAGAGATTGTGAATATTCCATCCTATTCTTTAAAACCGGGAGATCAAATTGGTTTAAAAGAAAAAGCAGCCCATAATACTTCAATTACAGAAAATCTTAGGCCTAAAAATCCAAAGTTTAACTGGATTGATTGGAATGAAACTTCTATGAAAGGAACTTTTATTGCTTATCCGGAGCGCGAAAGTGTTCCCGAAAATATTAAAGAATCACTAATTGTGGAATTGTATAGTAAGTAAGAGGAGTATTCAGAATCAAAACCAAATAATTAAATAAAATCAAAATAAAATAAAATGGCCATATTAAATTTTGTAAAACCTGATAAAATTGTTTTGCAGAAAAGCACTGACTTTGAAGCTCAATTTGAATTTCGTCCATTGGAACCCGGATATGGTGTGACCATTGGGAATGCTTTGCGCAGGGTATTGCTTAATTCGCTGGAAGGTTATGCTATCATAGGCATAAGTATTGCCGGCGCTGATCATGAATTTGCAACGATCAAAGGAATTACAGAGGATGTTACTGAAATGATCCTGAATCTAAAACAAGTTCGTTTTAAGAAAAAAACTGATCAGGATTCTGGTACAGAAAAAATAAGTTTATCAATAAAGAATAAAACAGAATTTACAGCAGGTATGATTGGAGAGGCTTCACCATCGTACGAAGTAATGAATCCTGAATTGCTTATTTGCACAATGGATTCATCTGCAAAACTGGATATTGAAATCACTATTTCTAAAGGACGTGGTTATGTTCCTGCAGAGGAAAATAAAGAAAAAAATAATCATTTTGGTTACATTCCCGTTGATGCTATTTACACTCCAATTAAGAATGTAAAGTATAGCATTGAAAATACAAGGGTAGAGCAAAGAACTGATTTCGAAAAATTGGTAATGGATGTTGTAACAGACGGCACAATAAATCCGGAAGAAGCAGTAAAGCAGGCATCAAGAATTTTGATTCAACACCTTATGATCATTACTGATGAGAACATCACCTTTGATAATAAGGAAGAGAAAAAAGAAGATCTTGTAGACGAACAAACACTTCAGCTTCGTAAAGTATTGAAAACACCCTTGGAAGATCTTGATCTTTCTGTAAGAGCTTTCAATTGTCTTAAAGCTGCGAAAATTAATTCACTAAGTGAACTTGTTCAATATGAGCAGGAAGACCTGATGAAGTTTAGGAATTTTGGTCAAAAATCATTGAGCGAAATTGAGCAGGTATTGAATGAAAGAGGCCTGGGATTCGGAATGGATCTTAGCAAAATAAAATTAGACGAAGAATAATTAATTTGCTAATAGGCCGATGTGCTCATTAGCTAATTAATAAACATTAGCAGATTAGCTAATTATCATATTATACAATCAACATCCTGTAATTCCTGACACGGTACAGGGTAATAAAAATAAACGTCATGCGTCACGGAGATAAAATAAATAATTTAAGTAGAACTGCCAGCCATAGAAAGGCATTACTCAGTAATCTTTCCTGCCAGTTATTTCAATACAAAAAAATTGTTACTACTCTTGCGAAGGCCAAAGCTTTGCGTGTGTATGTAGAACCAATTATTACCAAGGCAAAAGAAAATACGACACATCGCCGCAGGTTAGTGTTCAGTCTGCTCCAGGATAAAGTAGCGGTTAAGGAATTATTTGATGTGATAGGACCAAAGGTAGGTGGGCGTCCCGGTGGCTATACAAGAGTGATTAAACTAGGTGCAAGAGTTGGTGATAATGCAGAATTAGCTTTGATAGAACTTGTGGATTATAATGAAATATACGGCAAGGGAATAGGTGAGACTGAAACAGGAGTGAAGAAAACACGTAGGGCCGGAAGAAGTAAGAAGGCGACGGCTACAACTGAAACAACTACGGAAGTAAAATCAGAGACTAAACATGCAGAAGAGCCTAAAGCTAAAAAAGAATCTGCAAAGTCAGATGTTGACGATTTGACAAAAATAGAAGGTATAGGACCAAAAGCAGCAGAGGTATTCCATAATGAAGGCATCACTACTTTTGCCCAAATGGCCAAAAAAACAGGTGATGAATTAAAGGAAATGTTAGAAAAATCTGGTGGTCATTTTAATGCTTTAGATACGCACTCATGGCCAGAGCAGGCACAATTAGCTGCAGATGGAAATTGGGATGGACTGAAAGAGTTGCAGGATAAATTGACAGCAGGTCGCGAATAAAAAGCTTTTTTAAAAATATTAATCCCGGATCTTTCCGGGATTTTTTTTGCAATTATTTTTCTGAATTACTGAATCTTTCACATATAATTATTTTGAACATCAAACGAAAGAAACAATTAAACGATATTTGCCCATCATTTATAATTCATCATTTGTAATTCATCACACACCTTGAACTCTTTTGGAAAAAATTTTAGAGTACAGATATTTGGTCAATCTCATGGAGACTATGTTGGCTGCACCATTGATGGCTGTCCGGCAGGCATTCCACTTACAATAAACGATTTTCTAGCTGACCTTGAACGACGTAAGCCCGGAGCCCGTGGCACTACTCCCCGAAAGGAGGATGATATACCTGAAATAATCAGTGGTGTTTTTAATAATCACACTTCTGGTGCACCAATTACTATTTTATTTAAAAACAGTAACACAAGAAGCTCAGATTATGAAAAGCGGCGTGAGGTGCCAAGGCCAGGACATGCAGATTTTGTCGCAAATAAAAAATTTGCAGGATTTGAAGACTACCGCGGCGGAGGCCATTTTAGTGGAAGGCTTACCGTTGCACTGGTTGCAGCTGGTGTGGTTGCGAAAAAGTGTATTGAGCGATACAGTCAAAATAATATTGCTATTGAATCAACATTAACAGAGATAGGAGGAGAGAAAGATTTGGATAAAGGCCTAAAAAGAGCAATGGATGCCAAAGATTCTATCGGCGGGATTGTAGAATGTACAGTCAAGAATTTACCTATTGGCCTGGGTGATCCATTTTTTAATTCAGTTGAGTCGATGATCAGTCATGCCATATTTTCTATACCTGCTGTAAAAGGAATAGAATTTGGCGCAGGTTTCGCAGCGGCTAAAATGTTTGGCTCTCAACATAATGATGCAATAATTAGCAAGGATGGGATCACAGCAACAAATTATGCGGGGGGTATTACAGGAGGTTTGACTAATGGAAACGATCTTGTCTTTCGCGTAGTTGTAAAGCCAACATCTTCCACGCCAAAAGAACAACAAACACTCAATATGGAAAGCGGTAATGTGGAATCCTTTTCTGTGAAAGGAAGGCATGACCTCTGTATAGCGCTTAGAGTGCCTGTGATACTGGAATCCGTTACAGCTATGGTTTTAGCTGATCTTTTAATGGAAGTTTTGTAATTCTTCTTTAATGAGGTTTTAATCATTTTGTTGAATGATGACGCATACATCAGATGCATCACGTAAGGCAAATTCTGTAAGGCCCCACGGTTGCCTTTTTATTACATTTAGATTTGGATGCAATAAGCCGGTATTTTTTTCTTTCACTTCATTATAAAGCGCCTGAATATCGTCGGTGACAATCCTTATTTCCGGCCGGTCTTTTTTTGCATATTCTTCATCTGCTACTAATTGTAAAGTGACTCCATCCCGTTCGATAATTTTTAAATAATCGTCCTGGTAGGTGACTTTAAATCCGAGTCCTTCCACAAATAGATTAAGTCCTTCTTTAATATCTGCATAGAATATTTTTGGAATTACTTTTACTAAAGACATACTTTTTTATTTTAAAATATTTTTTTAGTGTGGAAGTTATTCGCCCAGCATTATAAAAATTTGCGATCAATTTCCATTTCGGTTCATTCATCATTTCCCTTTTCCTTCGGGGAAGGGTTAGGGTTGGGGCCTCTTACGGTACATAAACATCTTCTATAAAAAAGAATTCCGGATCTTCATTTTTGCCAATAAAAATGGATAGAATATCAAATTGAATTCGCCTCCACCCTGCATTTTGCAAAAGGTATTCCTCTGATGCATTTATGAGATTTTCCATTTTTTTTATAGAAACATCATCTTCAGGATTACCAAACTTTTTTGTGCGCCTGGTCTTTACCTCTATAAAATGTAATACGGATTTGCTACTCGCTATAAAATCAACTTCCCAATTGGAAAAACGCCAGTTTCTTTCGAGGATTTCGAATCCATTACCCGTTAAATATTTAGCGGCCATTTCTTCACCTATGGAACCTGTCTTGTTGTGATGCGCCATAGGGTAGCGTTACTATAATGAACGAATTTATAAAACCTATTTTTCAAGTATTGAAGCTTCTGCTTCTCTGCGGGCAATGAAATAATAACTTCCGAAAAGTACCGCAGAAAAAACAACAGTTGAAGCAAGACTCCATGGGTAAAAAGGTAATCCATCAGAGTAACACATCAACAAACCATTAAAGGTTTTTGGTCTTGCCAAACCTGCGAGCGGTGAAGCACTTGCCCAAACCAGGAAATTAGAGACCAGGAAATATACAGTCGGAGCAGCGATAGATGCAATTGCAATTTTTTTAATATTGAAATTTTTGATGAAAAATCCAAAAACAGTCAGACCTGCAAACAAAAGATAATTCAGCGCCTGTCCATCATAAAAACCAGGGATATTACCCACGCCATTGATAAATAATAACTGGTACAGGCAATCTGAAACCAGCATAGATAAAAGCGGGAGAATAAAAGCCAGTTTTTTATCCTTAACAATTGCACCACCAAATATGGCCATAGCGATTTGAGGTGCAAAGCCATAAGGACGGCCCGGCATAATGCGGTAAAGGGATGCAACTAAGATCAGTAAAAGAAAGCTTCCTATTAATTGTTTAGATATTTTCATGTGTTCTTTTTTGCAAAAATAAGAAATTAAAATTTTTATGCTTCATCTTCCTCAAAGAGACCACCTGCATCCTTACTAATTGATTCGTAACCAACATCCGGTGGTAATGAAGGAGCCCGGGCAGCTGATGTAGCCAATTCATCACAAAGGTTATTCATTTCGTTTTCAGCATGGCCTTTTACCCAATTAAAATTTATTTTATGTGCTGTAGCAAGGGATGCGTATTCTGTCCAGAGATCTTTGTTTTTTATTTGTTTGTTACCTTTTTTAAATCCGGAACGAATCCAGTTTTTGAGCCATCCTTCTTTTATGGCTTTTACCACATAATTGCTATCGCTATATACCTCTATTTGAAGACCGGGTCGTTTTAGCATTTTAAGAGCAGCAATTACTGCCATTAATTCCATGCGATTGTTGGTTGTAAGGCGGTATCCATTTGAAATCTTTTTAAAATATTTACCCCAAATCATTACTACACCATATCCACCCGGACCAGGATTTCCTGACGCAGCACCATCAGTATATATAATTACTTTTTGTTCACTCATTTCCCGGAAAATGCTTAAGTGTAAATGCCATTAGAAGTTTACAATCCGGCCTAAGGTAAAGATTATCTATTGTTATTATCTTTCTTTCATCTATCACCTTATCTGCAACTTTTTCTTTTTTAAAAAAATGGTAAACAAGCCTACGCATATTTACAGGAATGTAAGTCTGTTTTATCATAAGCCTGTTGTTGGTTGCTATTGCCAGGCCTTTATCAATTAACTCAGCACAATACATTTTATCATCTGTCGCTAGATTGTAATGCCAGTCAAAAGTGACACTTTTTGATTTAAAACTATCCAATGAGTTTTTCAATGATTGAATTTCTTTACGGGAAAGAACATAACGATAAAGCGCACACGATATATTTTTTTCAGGGTTAATGAAACTATCAAGCGGCTCTATTTTTATTTCGTCTCTATCTGCGCTGTCTGGTGAAATGTTATAGACCTTAAGCGTATCGTTTATTTTAAAGATGATGCCGGCATGAGAATATCGTTTATCCTTTTCGTTAATTAATTTTACCTGTTCACTTACCAGGTCATCAGTCAGGCGAACAACAAGATCCCCATCTTTGGCTATCTTTTTTAAAGAATCTAATTGTAAGGCTGTCTTTTGAGAAGCATTTAGTTGCTTTGTCGCCAGGTGATTTTCATTTTGTCCACAGGAAGCAAAAAATAAAATTATAAATATGGCGAGAGATAAGCGCATGAAAAACTAAAAAGCGATGAGTAAAAGTAATCCTTAGACTGGTTTTGTATTACAAAAAAGTAAAATCATTTACATATAAATGCAATAATTTTTTAATCGTTTTTTTACCAAGAGAATGTAATTGAAATATGATAAAAGATTACTGATGTACAAATGCAAGACTATCTATTCCTACAACCGTTGGATTATAGTATGTGCCTGAAACGCCGCTTCCCCCTTGCAACCCTGCATCTTCATTGTAATATCTAAAAGCAAATCTGCCATCTAGTATTTTACCGCCAGGAACTCCGGATAAAATAATGGTATACTTTGTCCATACGCTAGGATAACCACCCTGGTTATTATAAACCCTGTTCGCATTAATATCAAGAAGCAATGTTGAAAAACTACCTACTGAAAGTGCGGTCTTACCTACATCAGCTTTGCCATCTGTAAAATTGGCTCTCACTTGCATTCGGTCAGTGGCAGGATCGTTATAAAGTGCATCATTCGTTGCACGGCTGTAGAACACAATTTTATCTCCATTACTCATAGGTAATTCCGGCGAAATGAGCCACGCACTAATATTACCTCCGAAACCATCCACATCTGTAAGGCAGCTTACATCACAGCTTACAAAATCATTAGGGGTATTATGTGCACTATACGCGGGAAACCCAATATAGGGGCCAACCGTAGTAAACTTAACCTGGTTAGCTGCTTCATAACGTCCCTGCCGCCAGCCTGTTTGGCCCAGTGGAGAGCTATTATTTTTGAACACCCATCCTTTAGAAGTAAGATTTCCAACACTATCAAATTCTTCCGTAAAAGATGGATTCGTATTTACAACAGGCCGCGGCATCTCCGATTTTCGTAATTCATCTTTTGTGCATGAAATAATTACACCGAGAATAAGAAAAATCGCAAATGATAATCGCAAAAGAAGTTTAGATTTTTTCATAAATTTTATTGAAAACCAGAATCAAGTTTTTTAAATTAAATGAAAGTTTTAATGCTTAATAGCCAGCACTTTTAAAAACTACAGAATCAACACCTACTCCGCTTCCATTACCATTTGATCCGCCATCAGTCACATAATACCTAAAGCCAAATTTTCCTTTTATTGCATTAGGCAATGTACTTATAGTGGCTTCAAAACGAGTCCATTTTGTAGGATATGCATTCGGGTCAGGACTAACAGTGCTACTAAATGCCATTGAAGAATTAATAGTAAGAAGAGCAGTAGTAAAATTCCCGACATCTTTTCCAATGCCTACATTATTTAAATCATTGGATGTATTAATCCTTATCTCTAATGAATTACCATAGTCTGTTGTGTCTAATAATGTTGGATCAAAATAAGTTTGTGACCTTGTATAAAAAATTATTTTATCGCCATTTTTCATAGTAATTTCCGGAGACAAAAGCCAGTTGCTGATAATACCCTGTGCTGCGGATGTGGAAGTATAATCTGTACCGATAAATCCGGCATAACTCCCATTGTTGCTGAACCCGCTAAAAAGCGGATTTACATTACCGCCATTTTGCCAAACTCCGCTACCATGAGGCTCGCTTACATTTATAAATTTCCAACCTCGGGAAAGAGCAGCAGTAGCAGTATCAAACTCTTCTACAAAAGATTGGTTGGCTGCAGGTGGAATAGTTTTCAGATAGCTGTCATCTTTACAAGAAAAAAAGATGATCATGCAAACTAAAAGAGCCACAGTTACCTTTGGGGAAAAAAATATTCTCATAAATCTTAATGTAACAACAAGTGTAGAAATTAGGTTGTGAAATTAGTGATTTTTTTAGAAAATGTGGTAACGTTAAATTTACCATTTTAGCATATTTCAAATTTCAACATTTTGAGATTTACGCATTATTTAAACCTGGAATACACCGATTTTAAATTCCTCGATTTCTGTGTTATTCGCTGCAGCTTTGAGGCTTTCTGAAATAATATTTCTGGTTTCTTTTGGATCTATGATTGCATCTACCCAAAGACGGGAAGCCGCATATGTAGCTGTTGTTTGCCGTGTATATCGATCAGTCATTTCTTTCAAAAGAGCATGCTCGTGTTCATCTGTTATCTCTTTTCCTTTTGCTTTTAAGGAAGCCACTTCTATTTGCAATAAAGTTTTTGCAGCCTGCTCTCCTCCCATCACTGCAATTTTGGCTGTCGGCCATGCATAAATAAATCTTGGATCATAGGCCTTGCCGCACATCGCGTAATTGCCCGCTCCAAATGAGTTACCTATGATTACTGTTATTTTTGGCACAACAGAATTTGCGACCGCATTCACCATCTTTGCGCCATCTTTTATAATGCCGCTATGTTCACTGCGTGTTCCTACCATAAAGCCGGTAATATCCTGGAAAAAGATAAGGGGTATTTTCTTTTGATTGCAATTCATAATGAATCGCGCACTTTTATCTGCACTATCATTGTAAATAACGCCACCCATTTGTAGCTCGCCTTTTTTATTTTTAATATTTAATCGTTGATTGGCCACAATACCAACTGCCCAACCATCAATGCGCGCATAGCCACAAATGATCGTTCTACCATATTCTTCTTTAAATTCCTGGAAAGTATCTTTATCTACGAAGGTTTCAAGAAGATCGTGCATGTCATAAGGCTTTGCATTTCCTTCAGGGAAAATTTCATAAGCGTTGATCACAGGTTTTGCAGGTGGCAGAGAAGGCTGCCGGTCAAAAATGGAAATAGTTGACGATCCCATCATTTTCATGATCTTTTTAATAGCATCAAGACATTCTTCTTCTGAAGTAAATTTATAATCAGCAATGCCACTAATGGCATTATGTGTTTCCGCGCCACCCAATGTTTCTGTATCCGTATTTTCACCGATAGCTGCTTTCACTAGATAAGGCCCCGCAAGAAAAATAGAGCCGTGCCCTTCGCCTTGCACCATCAAAGTCTCGTCGCTCATTATGGGGAGATAAGCGCCACCTGCAACACATGGGCCCATCACAGCTGCAATTTGGGATATGCCCATTGCACTCATCTTTGCATTATTGCGAAAGATGCGACCGAAATGTTCCTTATCAGGAAATATTTCATCCTGCATAGGCAAAAATACTCCGGCGCTATCTACAAGATAAATCACCGGTAATTTATTTTCCATAGCAATTTCCTGCATCCTTAAATTCTTTTTTCCCGTGATAGGAAACCACGCTCCAGCCTTCACGGTTTGATCGTTAGCGAGAATTACGCAATGCTTTCCGCCTACATAACCCAGCCCTGCCACTGTGCCACCTGCAGGGCAGCCTCCATATTCTTCATACATGCCAAAACCGGCAAAGGCGCCTATTTCCAGGAAATATGAATCTTTATCCACCAGGTAATTTATACGCTCTCTTGCGGTCATCTTATGGCGGTCCTTTTGTTTCTGGATTGCTTTTTTCCCACCGCCTTCTTCTATTATTGCCTGCTGTTTTTTTATTTCACTCCATGCGAGCTTATTGGCGTCTTCATTTTTATTATTCTCAATATTCATAATGCGTCAGATATGGCTCAAAACTAAAACATTTTGAGTAGCTTGTATTCTTAATAAGTCCATAGCGAAAAATGGAGTAAAATTATGGTCTGCAAGAGGTTTATGCTGCCAATTATATTGATATTAAAAATGCGGCAGCAAAATTGTAAAGACAGTTCGATGATTTCTATAAATAAGAACAAAAGTATCAAACAATATTTATGAATGTTTCGGGGAAATGGAAGAAACCAAATAGAAAGTTTTATTATATTTTTTTTGTTGCTCTCCTTTTGATAGGCGCCGGATGGCTGGTTTGGCACAACTATAAATACAAGATAGTTGGTGATAAGATCAAGGAAAGTGTTGCCAAGGAAACAGATAATATATATAAGATAAAGTACGATTCACTTTCCTTTAATGAGGCCACAGGCAACGCCTTCATTAGGAATATTCATATTTCCGCAGACACCTCCAAAATAAAAAGCCTGAACATAGAGGACATGCCCTATATGCTGCTTGACATTAAAATAAAATCAATAAATGTAACGGGAGTTAAAACTGCTAAGGCATTGGCAGCGGGAGATTTGGAGGGTGATTCTGTCGTAATAGATCAGCCGGAAATCATAATTTATACTTTAAAACCAGTAGATAAAAATACAAAAATAGAAAATGAGGCCGGTACTTTATACAAGCAGATTTTAGGTAATCTTACCCGCATCAAACTAAAGTATGCATTTATAAATAATGCCCAGGTAAATGTTTTAAATTTTTATGGAAAAGATAAAAATTTTAATATTCAGAATATTAAAATAAAACTCGATGATATACTTATCGACAGCACACACAATCGCGATACAACCCGAACATTATTTTGTAAACAAGCGGCCTTCGTTATAGATTCATTTACTACTTTTCATGACAACAGGCGGGAATTAATTATTAATGATATTGATTTTTCGGGCCAACACAAGTCCATACTTTTCAATAAAATAAAATTAAATGTTTTTGGTAAAAATTCTGCTGATTCATTGCAGGCCCTCTCCGCAAATAATCTTCAATTTACAGGACTCAATACCAATGAATTTGTAAAAAATAAAAATGTAGTTATAGATAGTATTACCTGTGGAGAAATTTTATTAGCACCCCCAGGTAAAACTTTTTTTAGTGGCACGAAATCATCTGGGGGGAAAAAAGATACAACAGGGTTTTTTCATGTTTATAGTATACGTGTAAATGCACTTAACTTCCCTAAAATAAATATGGCGCATGAAGTGGTTTCTAAATATAAAATAGGACAGGTTGGAGTTAAAATAAACGGAGTAAAAGCAGAACAGATCATCATGTTAAAAGATCAGCCTATAGAACATAGCACTGAAATTAATTTATCTCTAACCAGTATTGGCTGGCAATCTGATGATAAAATGTATTCTTATGGAATGGAAAATATGTTTGTGAACAGCCGTAGTAAACTCCTTCGCATTAATCATGCATTTATAAAGCCTGCGTTAGGCGAAACGGCTTTTGCCAATAGCTATAAATTTCAAAAAGATCGCTATGATTTGAATTTAAATGGTATCACACTTAACGGTATCAAAATGGAGGATGTGGTGAATAATAAGTTGATTGCAGAAAAACTGATTGTAAACAAAACAGTGGCGAAAATTTCGCGGGATATTAATAAGCCGCTTGAAGAAAAAAATAAAGTGGGTAATTATCCTTCTCAACTTATTCAAAAAATAGATTTTCCCATATATATAAGAAGCGGATTACTGAGCAATGCATTTATACAATATCGCGAGCACGAAAAAGTGTCTGATAGTACAGGTGAAATAACTTTCACAAATACCACGCTCAAATTATCCAATATCACTAATATGGCGGAACAGAAAAAGATAAATAATTTATTTACAATTAATTACAATGCAAGGGCGCTGGGGCAGATACCCATCAATGGTAACTTTAAATTTTTTCTGGATAATAATAAAGGAGCATTCATCGCGGATGGGAATATATCTTCATTTGATGCAAGGGTGCTCAATAAAGTATCCATTCCAATGGCGCTGATTAGAATACAAAAGGGTAATATCACGTCAATCAATTTTAATTTTAATGGAAATGACGTTCAGAATAATGGGGATTTTGTAATGAAGTATAGTGATTTGAAAGTAGATGTTTTAAAAAGAGATGAAAAAACAAAGGATATAAAAAAACGTGGTCTGTTTAGCCTTGTAGCAAATATTCTCGTGAAAAATAGTAATCCAAAAAACGGCAGTCTGCGCAAAACAAACCCTTCCTACGAGCGCAATATTCACAAATCTTTTTTCAACCTTGTATGGAAAACAATATTCAATGGTATGAAAGAAACGGTGGGATTACCGTAAGCAATGATGAATAATGAATGTTTGGATTTGCAGTGTTAGCTGCAAGATATTTTTAGCAGGAGTTTATTTGTAAGATGTTATTGAGCCCCTCTCATATTTCATTTGTAAAATCTCAAATCCATTTTCGGAACACTTTATGTATTACTATTTTCATGTCTGCCCTGATTGAATTTACTGAAAAAGGCCTCTATTGCCGCCAGGGAGATTTTTATATTGATCCCTGGTTGCCTGTGGACAAGGCAGTGATCACACATGCGCATAGCGACCATGCACGTTGGGGAAATAAATACTATCTCTGTCAAACGCTGACCAAGCCTATATTACAAGCCCGACTTGGCGAGGGTATATATGAAAGTGTAGCGTATAATGTGCCTGTTTTTATTAATGGAGTTCGCATCTCTTTTCATCCTTCTGGTCATGTGATTGGAGCGGCGCAAGTGCGTGTAGCATATAATGATGATGTATGGGTGGTGAGTGGCGATTATAAAACCTCGGATGATGGTATTAGCGGGAAATTTGAAGCTGTGCCCTGCCGTGTTTTTATAACTGAATCTACTTTTGGATTACCAATTTACCGTTGGAAACCTCAGGTAGAAATTTATGACACCATGCGAAATTGGGTGCAACAAAACATAGATAATAATATTAATAGTGTATTGCTTGCCTACAGTCTTGGCAAAGCTCAACGGGTAATGAATGCATTGGCGCCACTAGGAAAAAAGTTTTATGTACATGGTGCTGTTTGGAATATGCACCAGGCGTTACTTGAAGCCGGCGTGCCCTTACCACCTGCAGAAAAAATAACCTTTGAAACGTCAAAGGAAATATTAAAGGGAAGTATAATCATCGCACCACCCGGCGCTGAAGGAACTCCATGGATGAGAAAACTCGATCCTTATGCAACAGGTGTTTGCAGCGGGTGGATGCAGGTACGTGGCAATGTGCGCCGAAGAAATCCGGGTGCAGGATTTGTCTTAAGCGATCATGCAGACTGGGATGGTTTGTTAGAAGCCGTAAAAGCTACTGGTGCAGAAAAAGTATATGTAACCCACGGCTTCCAGGCCGCTTTTAGTCGCTACCTAAATGAGATCGGTATAGATAGCGGCGAGGTGAAAACAGCATTTGGAAATGAAGAAGAATTAGAATTAAAAGCGGAAGAAACTATTTGATGATGGATGAAATTCCCTTTAATACAAATCATATTTTAAAGTCAGAGAGCGGGCTGCGCTCATTTGCATTGTTGGTACAAAAGGTAGGAACCACAACCAAGACCAATGAAAAATTAAAAGCGCTTGTAGAATATTTCTCCAAAGCGCATGAAAAAGATAAAGTTTGGGTAATCGCTATTTTCAGTGGTCGAAGGCCTCGCCGAATTGCAAGTGGTTCTTTGCTGGCAACATGGTGTTGCGAGAAAACGCTTTTACCTTTCTGGCTCTTTACTGAATCCTATCACACAGTAGGAGATCTTGGCGAAACAATTGCTTTGTTGCTGCCACCCAAAAAGGAAAAGACAAACGAAACAGCAGACCTTCATTATTATTTGGAACAAATTATTTCACTTGAAAAAGTTCATGAGGATTTAAAGAAAGAGTTTATAGTTGACTGCTGGGCAAAAATGGATACTGCAGAGCGTTTTGTTTTTAATAAATTATTAACCGGTAGTTTTAGAATAGGTGTGTCGCAAAAAATTATTATCAATGCGCTGGCAAAAGTTGTATCAGCAGATGCATCTCAAATTGCGCACCGCATTAGTGGCAATTGGGATCCGGTCACTACTTCTTTCGATGAATTATTAGTACACGAATCATTATCGGCTGATGTATCCAGGCCTTACCCGTTTTATTTATCCTATGCGTTAAGTGGCGAACCTCAATCGCTGGGAGCGCCCGACGATTGGCAGGTAGAGTGGAAGTGGGATGGAATACGTGGGCAAATCATTAAGCGCAACGATGAACTTTTTGTTTGGAGCAGGGGAGAAGAATTAATGACTGAAAAATTCCCGGAATACCAGATTCTAAAGGAAGCATTGCGGAATGGAACGGTGTTAGATGGCGAAATAATTCCGTTGACAAATGGTGAAGTATTGCCATTCAGTTTATTACAAACGCGAATAGGTAGAAAAAATATTTCCCGCAAAAATTTAGAAGATGTACCGGTAGGTTTTATCGCGTACGACCTGCTTGAGTACGGTGGAGAAGATTTCCGTAATGTGCCTCTTTTTGAAAGAAGAAAACAATTGGAGGCAATAGTGCAATCAGTCAATCATCCCTCCCTACAAATTTCGCTTGTTATTGATTTTAATGATTGGGATGAGTTGGCGGCCACGAGGGAAATGAGCCGTTCGAAAAATGCGGAAGGACTCATGATCAAGAAAAAAGATTCTGTATATCGTGCAGGTAGAAAAACAGGTGATTGGTGGAAGTGGAAAATTAATCCACTCACGATTGACGCGGTGATGATCTATGCGCAAAAGGGTAGTGGTCGAAGAAGTAATCTATATACCGATTATACTTTTGCTGTAAAGGATGGTGATAAACTGGTGTCTTTTGCTAAAGCTTATTCCGGGCTAACAGATAAGGAATTTGCAAAGGTTGATTACTTCGTTAAAAGAAATTCGTTGGAAAAATTTGGTCCTGTGCGTACTGTAAAACCAGAACTCGTT
Organism: Ginsengibacter sp.; assembly: GCA_040006135.1. GTDB lineage: Bacteria > Bacteroidota > Bacteroidia > Chitinophagales > Chitinophagaceae > Ginsengibacter. The sequence goes on from JBDTXP010000035.1 coordinate 14,939, forward strand.
TTTGAGATAGCCTTTGAAGGTATTGCCGCAAGCAACAGGCATAAAAGTGGCGTTGCGCTTAGGTTTCCCCGCATCAGCCGATGGCGCCATGATAAAAAAGCGGATGAAATAAATACGCTGGATGATTTGAAAGAGATGCTGAAGGTGTATGGAAATGCAGAAGTGAAAAGCGAAAAGCCCAAATGAACTGGATGTAAAATAAAAAAGGATTGTTAGAAACGAAATAATTTCATGAATCTTTATTAAAATAATACCGAAGGCTTGTATTATAACTGCGTAAGTTATTTTTGACTCACAAAAAAGGTTTGGCTGATAGCCTTCATGTTATCAGTTTAAATTAGGCAACTATGCTGACAAAATTTGAAGTTTTAAAGAGGTATGCTCATTCTATGTGGCGTATTAACAAAGAGGAATCTGAAGAAGCAACACGCGCAGAAATTATGCAGGAAGTAAGCTTTAAGGGCGCGAATCTATGGTTGCTGGGATTCACCATGATCATTGCATGTGTGGGACTTAATATGAATTCTCCCTACGCGATAATCGGAGCGATGCTCATGTCACCATTGATGGCACCCGTGATCGGTATGGGTTTTAGCATTTCTACCAACAATTGGAAAATGTTTAAAAGTTGCGCCAACAACTGGGTTTTATCTTTAGTAATTAGTCTTACTGCTTCTACTTTATATTTTTATATTACACCATTTTCTGAGGCAACTGATGCTTTAAAAGCATTTAGTCATGCGACTATTTATGATATCATGCTTGCTTTTTTTGGTGGGCTCGCGGCCTTTATTGGTATCACACGAATGCGTGGTATAAAAGTATTGGCGGGTGTGGCTGTTGCTACCGCATGTATGCCACCTTTGTCCACAGCAGGTTATGGATTGGCACATCTTCAATGGGATTTCTTGCTGGGGGGATCTTATTTATACATCATCAACTGCATTTATATTGGTCTTGCGGTAATGTTGCTGAGCAGGTATATGCGATATAAAAAGCAGGTTACCTTCAGCGCGAAGCCTTTGTCAGCAAAGATTGTGTATGTGCTGGCAATAGTCAGCCTTATCCCGGCTACTTATTTTGCCTGGCAACTTGTGCAGGAAAAGCAAATTACTACTCATATAAATAAATTTATTACTGAAAATCTGAATAATGAAAATATGTCGGTGTTAAAAAAAAATATTTTTTTAGATAAAGATCATAAGGAGATAGAAGTGTATGTAGCGGGAGATGGTTTATCTTATAACGGGAAAGATTCTTTGAGTAAAAGATTAAACGAATATGGCCTTGGAAACTTTAAATTATTAATTCACACCACGCCTGATCTCGAAACGATACAAGCTGAACCTAACCTGCTGAAACAATTAATTATAAACCAGGGAAAAAAGCTCAGCAAACAGGATAGCCTGATTAATTATTTATCCGT
>JBDTXP010000036.1:0-16095 GCA_040006135.1 Ginsengibacter sp.
TGATACTTTGCAATGAGCTTTTCTGACTGTGTTCCTTTCCCACTTCCAGGAGGGCCAAATAATATTAAATTGAACATCTGTAATTTCTTGTGAGGGTCAAATATAAATGATGCTACTTAAAAAGCAATGGTTGGAATGGTTTAAACGGTTCCGGAGGTTCCAAAAGTTCAGGAGCTATCATAAGCTAAAACCACATCAAACAAATAAATATTAGGAAGGCTTAAATAATATATCTCCAACAAAAACATTAAAACACAAACCCCTATACCCTTCCTGTAAACAATCTTCGCAAAAGCACGACAATAAAAGTGAATACAGCAGAACCTATAATTGCCCAGACTACGGGAAAGGGTTTTCCCTGTATGTCAATTGTGAAAAATGTAGGAAATCCAAATTTTCCGGCGATTGACAGGCCGATATACGCACCGATAAATCCTACAATAATAGACACGAGGCAACCGCCTAAATCATATCCTGCAATGCTTTGGCCTATCCCGCCGCAAACGGCAGCAATGAGCAGTAATATTAGGAATCCAAATAACGTCATAATTGAAATTTTGAATGAATTTATAAGATTTTTCTGATCTTAATAAAAATTTTTTAAAATTATAGTCCGCTTTTCTTATTTTTTAAAATTTATATTTGGTGCCATCTTTGCCATGAATATATTTTTAAGCCACACGACATAAGTACTTATGAGTTCCAAAACGGTTGAAAAGTTTTTAATTACAAAAAAAATAGATAGTTTCTTTCTCGGAATCAGTAGTGGTTGGACATTTTTCCTTCGGTTTTTCAAGGAAGTTTTTAAGCCTCCTTATGAATTTAAAGAAATAATAAAGCAATGTTATGAGGTAGGATATAAATCACTTTTTCTTATAACACTTACAGGATTTATAACAGGTCTTGTTTTTACCAAGCAATCACGACCTTCCCTTTCAGAGTTTGGTGCGGCATCATGGTTGCCTTCACTTGTAGCAATTGCGATAATTCGTGCATTGGCTCCGCTGGTTACGGCGCTTATTTGTGCAGGAAAAGTTGGAAGTAATATTGGGGCTGAACTTGGATCTATGAAGGTGACAGAACAAATAGATGCGATGGAAGTTAGTGCTGTCAACCCTTTTAAATTCCTGGTCGTCAGTCGAGTTTTAGCTACCACGATAATGATCCCGCTGCTTATGTGTTACACGGGGTTTGTGGCCATGATGGGAGCCTATTTAAATGTGCATCAAAATGAGATGACGAGCATTACCTTATTTTTCCAATCAGCGTTTGAAAGAATTTCTTTTCTTGATATATTTTCATCTTTCACTAAAAGTATTGTTTATGGGTTCACTATTGGTATCGTAGGTAGTTATAAAGGCTGGCATGCTTCGAATGGAACAGAAGGTGTGGGTAAAGCCGCAAATGCTTCTGTAGTGCTTTCCATGTTCTTAATATTTGTTGAGGAAATTTTAATTGTTCAGATAACCAATCATTTCAGGACGTAATGCAGAAAGATTTTAGCGATACACAACCAGGTGAGGCACTGATTTACATACGGGATCTTTATAAATCTTTTGGTGATAAACATGTATTAAGCGGTGCAGATATTGATGTTTTTAATAAAGAGAATGTTGTTGTTCTTGGCAGGTCCGGTTCCGGAAAATCAGTGTTGATAAAGATTATTGTCGGCCTTTTAAAACCAGATAGCGGTCTTGTAAGAATTTTAGGTGAAAATGTAGCCGAATTAAGCGGGAAACAATTAGAACACCTTCGCCTGCAAATTGGTTTTTCATTTCAAAGCAGCGCATTATATGATAGCATGACGGTGAAAGAAAACCTTTCTTTCCCTCTTGTGCGGCACAAAAAGAATTTGACCAGGAAAGAAGTAAATGCTGCTGTGGAAGAAGTGCTTGATGATGTAGGACTATTACAAACAATGAATCAAATGCCATCAGAACTTTCCGGTGGTCAAAGAAAAAGAATAGGTATTGCAAGAACTCTCATTCTGCGGCCAAAGATCATGCTGTATGATGAGCCAACGTCAGGTCTTGATCCAATAACGTGCATTGAAATTAATAACCTCATCAACCTGGTGAAACATAAATTCAATACAACGAGTATTATAATTACACACGATCTTACATGCGCGAAAATGACCGGTGATAGAGTAGCCATGTTATTTGAAGGGAAATTTATCAAGCAGGGTCCTTTTGATGAAGTGTTTGCGAGCGATGATGAGCGCATTAGAGATTTTTACAACTATAATTTTGTGGAGGAAGAAAAGAAAATTTAAAAACTGTTTTAAATAAAAAATATATTATGAGATCAACAGGTAACAGGCGGGCAGTCGTGGTGGGCATATTTGTATTATTGGGCCTGGCAATATTAGTGCTCACCATTTTAACACTCGGATCGCAAAAGAAAACATTTGAAAAGTCTATAACAGTTAAATCTTTTTTTGAAAATGTAAACGGCCTTCAAAAAGGAAATAATATTTGGTTTTCGGGAGTAAAGGTTGGAACTATAAGGCGGGTGAATATTACTGGAAACCACCAGGTAGAAGTGGATATGAACTTAGACCAGGCTGCGCAACAATTTATAAAAAAGGATGCAATGGCCAAAATAAGCACCGATGGACTTATAGGAAATAAAATTGTAGAAATCTATGGGGGTACTAGTAAAAATGGAGTTATTGAATCCGGGGATGTTATGGGTACAGAAAAATTATTAAGCACAGATGCAATGATGGCAACACTTTCAAAAAATAATGATAATCTTTTCCAGATCACTTCAGATTTTAAACTTATAAGCGGGCGGATAGTTGATGGAAAGGGGAGCCTTGGGAAATTGCTTACAGATGAAACAATGATAAATCAAATCAATCAAATAACAGCCACCTTACAGAAATCAGCCAATAACCTGCAGCATTTATCATCGAATGTTTCAAACTATACAGCTCAATTAAACAATAAAGGAACCCTTGCAAATGACCTTGTAACGGATACTGTAGTCTTTGGAAAGCTGCGTGCAACAGTAACCCAATTGCAGGAGGTAGCTAAAACCTCCCAGGCTGCTATCGCTAATTTTCAACAAGCCGGTAATACGCTAAATGAGGGTTTACAAAATTCAAATGCACCTTTAGGCATGCTCTTGAAGGATGAAAAGTCAGCGTCAAATATTAAAGTAACCTTACAAAATCTCCAGGCGGCCAGTAAAAAATTGGATGAAGATTTAGAGGCAGTACAACATAATTTTTTATTGCGGGGCTTCTTTAAGAAAAAAGCCAGGGAGGATAAAAGAATCGTGCTGGATACTATTGTAGGGAAATATCCGTAGGATAAACTGAAGAAAATAGGCTAACCGTATTTAAAATTTCCTGATCTGAATTCTTGCATGATATTGGTGCGATATTTCATGTTCCATAATTTTTTTTATGCAGCAAACCAGGAAATTAAAAACTTTTATTTTTGGCCAACATTTGACTGATGGTGTGCGCGTTACCCTGGAAATAATTACACCTACTATAATTTTATCTCTTTACGGACAGTTTCAAACAGGTGTCACCATTTCTCTTGGCGCATTGTGTGTAAGTATATGCGATGCTCCCGGTCCGGTGATTCATAAACGAAACGGAATGCTATATGGCATTTTATTCGTTTTCCTCATGTCGCTTATTACAGGCCTTGTTAATGACCACATTATTTTATTAGGTCTATTGATCCTGGGTGCGTCATTTTTCTTTACAATGATATCTGTGTATGGGAGCCGTGCAGCCTCCATTGGTACGGCCGCACTACTTATAATGGTGCTAAAGATGTCAAATCACCAGAATGATGGGCACGCATTGTTAGAAAGTCTTTACATACTTGCGGGAGGTATATGGTATCTTTTATGGGCACTTTTATTTTACCGCCTCTCGCCGTTTCGTGCTGCTCAAAGAGCATTAGGAGAGTGCGTAAATGAAACTGCCAATTATTTTATTATTAAATCAAGATTATACGATATACGGATGGATATCAACCAGGAGTATAAAAAACTCCTGGACCAGCAGGTGGTAGTAAACGAAAAGCAAAATATAGTAAGAGAATTACTTTTTAAAAGCCGCATGATGCTGAGAGAAAGTACCGATGAGGGAAGAGCACTGGTACTCACATTTGTAACAACCGTGCAATTATTTGAAAGTATAATGGCGACATGGTATGATTACGGGCAGTTACGGAAAAATTATGGCGGTACAGGTATATTAAAAGGAGTAAGTGAAATTATCCAGACACTTGCGAATGAATTGAAAAAAACTGGCGACGCAATTCATAACAACTATGAGTATACGAAGGATTGGGATATGCTGCCTTCATTGAATGATTTGAAAGAAAAGATAGATAACCTGACTGACCGTGGAAGTACAATTATGTTGAAAAAGATCCTCGTCAATTTGAGATCTCTCGGAAAGAAGACCGATGAACTCATGGCATATTTTAATAAGGAAGTTGTGTTGAAGAGGAAATTGCGAAGCAATCAATATTATTTGAAATTTGTAGATCCGCAACGTGTAAGTTGGATTGCTTTTAAAGATAATTTTACATTTAAATCCGGAATTTTTCTTCATTCACTCCGGATGATGATCACCTGTGGTGTTGGATTTATTATCGGGAAAGTTTTTGCTACGGGGCATCATAGTTACTGGATAGTTATGACGGTAATTATTATTCTTAAACCCGGCTTCAGTCTTACAAAAAAGAAAAATTATGACCGGCTGCTGGGTACCATTGCCGGTGGAATTTTGGGCTTGCTTGTATTGGCTTTTGTGAAGAATGAAAATGCTTTGTTTGGTTTTATCTTCCTCTTTATGCTGGGCACCTACACTTTTATAAGAGTCAACTATATAGTAATGGTATTATTTGTTACGCCATATGTTATGATTCTTTTTCATTTTTTGGGATTAGGAGCTTTGAATGTTGCAAGTGAACGATTGTTAGACACAGGCATTGCATCAGTGCTTGCATTTTTAGCCAGCTATTTTTTATTCCCGCAATGGGAGTCGGGCAATATCAGGGAGTCCATGTCGGCTGTAGTAAAAGCGAATTTAGATTATCTAAATAGGTTAAAAGAGCCTTCATCAAATGAGGACGTAGTAATGAATTATAATCTTGCAAGGAAAGCAGTAATGGTAGATACAGCAAATCTCTCCTCTGCACTTAACCGTATGCTTAGTGAACCAAAGAGTAAGCAACTTTTTAAAAATGAGATTTATCAATTTGTTGTGCTGAATCATATTCTTTCTTCTAACATTGCAAGCCTTTCTTCTTTGCCACAGTTAAAAGACAATTCATTCCAGGATGTCCAACTCAGGTTGATGGAAAATACTTCGCATCTCTTAGAGAAATCCTACAGCATTCTCCATCGAGCACCCGGAGCAGAAGTGGAAAAAAGCAGGCGAACATTTGAGGTAAAAAAAATGGAAGATTCTTCAACGAATGAACAATTAAAATTTATTTACAAAATTTCGGATGATATTTTAAAATTAACTGAAAAAATTGCTGCATAAAATTTAAAAAGTACCGTGGAATTACCTGGAAGAAATTTAGCCAAATCTTGAAATCAATATTCGAATGCCCACGATAGCTAAAGAAACTGCCAGTGCTTTAATGATTACGCGCCCTTTCATCCTACGTGATAAATAGGCGCCCAACTGCGCACCTGGTATTACGCCAATAGCAAGTCCGATTAGCATTTTAACGACAACCGGATTGTTGTAACTGCCCTGGAAATAATGTGTAACAACGCTTACAGTAGCCATTATCGCAAGAATAAAATGTGATGTAGCCGTAGCGATGTGTACCGGAAATAATAACCATTCACTCATTGCTGGCACATGAATAATTCCACCTCCAATTCCCAGAAGCGGCGAGAAATATCCAACAAATACACTCAGTATCATACCCCAATAAATATTGTAACTATAATCGTATGTAACACCAAAGCGATCCACAAGATGGCGCGTAACCCAATTTTTATGGATGATAGCCTTGTTGCCCGTTTCTGGTCTTTTACCGCCTTTAAAAAATAAGAATATAGCGAGTAATAAAAGTACTACTCCAAAAAGGGCATCAAAAACATTTCTTGGAATTACTTTGGTTGTTAGTACGCCAAGGATGGAGCCGGGAATAGTGCAGATGGCAAAAATAATTCCTGCTTTATAATCCACTCTTCTTGATTTCATGTAAGCGACAGAACCACTTGTGGCATTGCATGCAACTACGCCCATTGATATGGCAGTGATTTCATCAGGTGAGAGGCCGGGACTGGTAAGTATAAGTAAAGGAACGAGAATAAAACCACCTCCCGCTCCGATTAGCGTACCTATTGTTCCGATTGAAAATCCAATAAGAATCAGTAAAAAAATATTGTCCATGAAGTATGTAAAAGTAAAAAAATAAAGCAGTCATAGCTGTTTATTTTTTTCAAATAGCTATATAAAAGAACCGCTATGATTCAAATTTGAAATGCTTGCTATTAAAATTTTTTGACAATATTATTTTCTTCTGGATCTTAAAAAAAAGTAAAGGATCATAACGACTCCACAAACAATAAATGCAATTGCACTTTTTGAAGAAACGTCAGTAAAAACGCTTGCATAAGTGAGAATACCCAATAGCAGAAAACCAATTCCGGCGATTAAAAATCCGTATTTCAGATAAGGCATCATGAAATAATTTTGAAATTATAAAGCTATTTTTCAAGCAACCTTGACACATCAATTGTCGACATATCCCTGATAGCTTCCGCAATATGATTAGGTGTAATGCCTGCTAAATCCTGTTGCTGCTTTTGTGAGGCATGCTCGACCACTATATCGGGTATGCCCAATATTTTTATATCAGCCTTATAATTATGAGCATTCATAAATTCTAAAATAGCAGACCCAAAACCTCCGACGATAGTTCCATCCTCAACAGTAATAATTTTTGAGAAATTTTGAAATACTTCATGAAGCATTGGTTCATCAAGCGGTTTTACAAAACGAATGTCATAATGTGCGGGATTAATACCTTCAGCTTTTACATCACGAATAGCCGCTGCAGCAAAATTGCCAGGATGACCGAAAGATAGAATAGCTATACCATTACCATCTTTTCCAGGAGATCCTTCGGATAATTTTCTACCTGTTCCGATTTTTATTTCTTTCATCTCTGTTTTCCAATCAGCTTTCACTGCTTCGCCTCTTGGATACCTGATCACAAAGGGGCTGTTAGTGCTATCTAATTGCGCCGTGTACATCAGGTCGCGTAATTCGCTTTCATTCATTGGTGCACTTACGATCATGTTAGGAATGCAGCGCATGTACGCTATATCATATGCACCCTGGTGTGTAGAGCCATCTTCACCTACAAGGCCGGCTCTGTCAAGACAAAATATAACGGGCAAATTTTGCAAAGCCACATCATGAATCACCTGGTCGTACGCTCTTTGCATAAAGGAAGAATAAATATTGCAAAAAACTTTCATGCCCTGCGTAGCCATACCTGCGCTAAGCGTAACTGAATGCTGCTCGCAAATACCTACATCAAAAGCGCGGTTCGGCATTTCCTCCATCATAAATTTTAAAGAACAGCCGCTTGGCATAGCCGGTGTTACGGCCATGATCTTATTATTTTTTTCTGCCAACTCTATTATTGTATAGCCGAATACATCCTGGTATTTTGGAGGCTGTGGCATGTCAAATTTCTTCTTATAAATTTCCCCGGTTATTTTATCAAAAAGTCCTGGCGCATGCCACCTGGTCTGGTCTTTCTCAGCCTTTTCATACCCTTTGCCTTTCACCGTTTTTATGTGCAAGATTTTAGGGCCCGGTAATTCTTTTAGATCTTTTAAAGTTTCTACCAGTTTGGTAATATTGTGGCCATCAATTGGTCCAAAGTACCTGATATTCAAAGATTCAAAAAGATTGCTGCTTTTGCTTACCATGCCTTTTAATGATGCTTCAATTTTTGAAACCATTTTCCTGGAAAAAGTTTTTCCGGGTAGTTTCCCCAGCGCCTTCCAGAAATCATCACGCAATTTATTGTAAGTCTGAGAAGTAGTAATATCGGTAAGGTATTCTTTAAGCGCCCCCACATTAGGGTCAATGCTCATGCAATTGTCATTAAGTATTATCAGCAGGTTTGTTTTTTCTATACCCGCATGATTCATTGCCTCGAATGCTTCACCGCCTGTCATGGCACCATCTCCAATTACTGCTACATGCTGCCTGTCATCCTCACCTTTATAATGGCTGGCCATTGCCATTCCAAGGGCCGCAGAAATAGAAGTAGAAGAATGGCCTACGCCAAATGTATCAAAAATACTTTCTTCTCTTTTTGGGAAACCACTCAACCCATGTTGTTTTCTTATTGTTGAAAAACGATCGCGCCTGCCAGTCAGTATTTTGTGCCCATACGCCTGGTGACCTACATCCCAAACAAGCTGATCGTAGGGAGTATTAAAGACGTAATGCAAAGCCACTGTGAGTTCTACCACTCCAAGACTTGCAGCAAAATGGCCGCCATGGACGCTTACCACATCTACAATATATTGGCGCAACTCATCAGAAAGCTGGTGCAATTGTGTGCGATCCAGTTTTTTAAGGTCGGCGGGTGAATCAATGGTCGCTAACAACGGCCCTGGCAAAATTTCCATTCAGTAAAAGATTATTTTGTAAAAATACATTTTTTTGGGAGATGCGTTTGTATTAACGTCAATTCTGCTTGTTAAGTTTGTAAAAAATATAAAAATTTTTGGCGCTATCGGCAGGGGTAGCATTTCTGAGCTGAGGTTCCAGCTTTCTATTATAATCTTTTGCAGCCAGCACACCGGCCTAAAGCAAAAGGATTTTCATTCCAATCGGGCAGCGCCTCGGTTTACTTTTGGAAAGGGCGATAGGAGTTGATAATTAATGAAAGTACGTTTGGAATTAAAGAGATCATTCGAGGGCGCCCCCGCCAAAGACCTTTCATTATACATAAAACTTTCACTGAAGCGCTTACGATTTTGGAGATGACGTTTAACTCTTGCGGTATTATACTTAAATTAAAGCTGCGTTTAAAGCGCTGCAAAACTCCTTTGGTTTATCTACAAAAAACAAGACTGTATCTGTCGTTTTTTTTATTCCAAATATTTTTGTCACTACTATAGGTTCTTTTAAATGCACCACTATATTGTGGTTTTCCAGACCATTTATAAGTGCAATTTTTACCGCTTTCTTGTTGGTTGATAATTTTTTGGAAAGCTCAAATTTCTCTATGTTATCGAATTTAATTATTGCGTCTCCTGCAAGCCCATTATGGATTTCCAAAGAATCTTTATTGATTACTATTGGCCTTGCTTTAATAGCCCTGATATGTCCAAATAATTGAAGGCAGGTATAAAAACTTAAAATAGTAATGATCCAAGCCCAGGTCTCACTCCATATTCTAATTAGTAAATGAGTTCCGGCTGTTTCAATTATAAATAAACCAAGGATTGTAGAAAGTAATATAAGTAGTCCATTTTCCCTGTATCCTGAAAATGTTTTTTTAAAATCAATTGTTTTATCCTTTCTGCCAAAAAAAGAATAATAGAAAACGGCTATTTCTGAAGTCATTATATTTCCAATTTTGGCACTTCCTGTAACTTGTGTCATTACTTTTCTGCTATGCACTAAGAAATCGATTTTACCCTCTTGATTTTTTTTTGCTTCTTTATTTGCAACATAAAACCTCCTGGCAACGAAATAGATCACAAAGCCTTCAATCAGGGCGGGTGCAATGCTCTTGACCAAGTGCAACGCTATAACTGAATGTGCATCTAAAATAAAAGTGGCAACAAAAAATCCTGCTAAAAAAACCGGTACGATCGTAATTTTTGGAATGCTGCTTTTTCTAATTGCAAGAAAATATATCAAAGGAACGGTAATAAGAAGGTCTGCCAAAATACCATTAGAAAGAATGCTTGTATTATTTCTAAACTTTGTGGTTGTAGTTATAATAAAACAGGCAAGGCACAATAGAAAAGGAACGCCAATTGCAATGAACCAATTTGGTTGTGATTTTGCAGATGTGGTCATGATACCTTTTATTTTTATTAATGGAAAGATACGGCTACTCTGGTCCATTCGGATGTTTATCTGCTACCAGGTTCAATTGAATTTGGTGTTCCAGCCACGACTTGGCTCCTGCCAATAATAAAGTGAAGCCCTCGGTTGAATCTCTTATAGCAGAAAAAAGCTCATCTCCAATAGCCTTAAGGCCGCTATTGATCACCCTTACAAATGTCTTATCTTTTGAAAGGGCTGTAAATGTCCATTCTACAGATGATAAATTCTCGCCTTCTCCCCATTCAATAAAAATATTTTTATTAGGGTCTATTTTTTTCGTTAAAACCGGGATCGTAAGACGATACATTTCCCAAGTCCACTCCGTGATTTTTCCCTCCTCAAGTTTTCCTGTGCTTTTGCTAAACCAAAATTTTGTTGTGATCCCAGGATCAATAAATGCTTCAAATACCTCATGAACAGGTCGCCTGATCATCATTTCAGCCTTTGCAAAATTATTTGCTGCAGTGTTCATGAGCTTGATTTTTCCACATACTTTTTAAAATTATCTAAAATAGACTGCCATCCTGTTCTTTGTAATTCTTCAGAATTTGTAGATTCTGTTTCAAAGGATTCAACTAGCCTGGTTGAGTTTGCTGAAGATGAAAATATTACTGTCACTTTTCTATTATCTTCCAAAGTAAAGCTGATGTTTTTGTTAAGTGACACTTCATCATAAGTTCCGGCAAAATCAAAACCCATACTTCCATCTTTAGCTTCCATCCTGGCAATGAATTTTCCTCCTTTTCTCAAATCATTTTTTACAGAAGGTGTATGCCAATCAGGTGAGGCATTATTCCATTTCATTATATCTTCCGGAGTGGTCCAGCATTTCCATACTTTCTCTACAGGCGCATTGATGGTGGTTTCAATTGTGATTGTTTTGTTATTCTGTTTGTTCATATTAAAAAATAAATAATAAAAAATCTAAAGATAAAAAGTTCAACAACTCACGCTTTTTCCAAAACATCAATATCCAGTTTTTTCATCTTCATTAATTCCGGGAAAACCCTTTTTGCCCGCTCAGGATTTTTTAAAAGTTCTTGTAACCCCGATGGAATAATTTGCCATGATACACCAAATTTATCTTCCAGCCAACCACATTGGCTTTCGCGGCCTTCATCAGTAAAATGATTCCAATAATAATCTATTTCCTCCTGTGTTTTGCAATTTACAATAAATGATATCGCAGGATTAAATTGAAAGCCATGATCGTGTGCGCTATCCATTGCAGTGAACCAATAACCTGACAAATTAAAATCTTCAAACATTACGGTACCTTTTTTATCCGGTGGTTGATTTTCTTCCCGACGCATGATACCTCCTGTATGGCTACCGGGAAAGAGAGAAACATAATAATTCAAAGCCTCTTCAGCCCTGCCACATAAATCGCCTGTAAATATGAGGCTGGGCATTATTTTTTGAGGAAATTCCTTGGAAAACATTACCTGCCATGATATTCCAAAACGATCGGCTACCCAGCCATATTTCTTACTGAAAGGGTATTTATCCAAAGGCATCATTATTTTTCCACCCGGTGTGAGTCCATCCCAAAAATGATCTACTTCTTCTTCTGATTTACAGTTAATGATAAAAGAAATCGAAGGATTAATTTTATAATGAGGGCCGCCGTTTAGTGCAAGGAATGATTGTCCACAAAGCGAGAAAGCTATGGAAAGTTCCTGATCTTTTTTTCCTGATGGGAGGCCGCCAGGATTATCCACTACCTGGGAGACTTTCGCATCAGAAAATAATTGCGTATAAAATTCAGCGGCTTCCCTTCCTTCTTCATTAAACCAAAGACAGGTAGTAAATTTAGGAATGCTTAATTTATCTTTTTCTGTAGACATTGTAAAATTTTAAATATTTTTTAAATTAATATGCATCATTTTCTATCAGTATAGGTTACCATCCATTGTATGCCAAATTTATCTGTAAGCTGGCCAAATAATTCTCCCCAAAATTGCATTTGCATTGGCACGATCACTTTTCCACCATCAGCAAGTGCATTAAAAATACGATGCGCATCCTCCTCACTATCTGCATGTACGGAAAGTGAAAAATTATTTCCTGCGTTTAGCTTTTGCCCCATTGATTCCAGGGCATCTGTTGCCATCAATACATTCCCATTGCCTATTGGCAGCGCGATGTGCATAATTTTTTCAGCATCTTCGGTGGATAATTTCGCGCCTTCAGGTGTGTCTTTATAACGCATTACCATAGCGTACTCTCCACCGAAAATAGATTTGTAAAAATTAAATGCTTCTTCGGTATTGCCGGCAAAATTCAAATAGGGATTAAAAGCTTTCATTGTTTTGTTTTTTATTTAATAATGATTATTTATTCCAGTATTTCACAAATGAATCCATTTTCATGAATGATCTTTTTCATTACATGAAGTTCATCCGGTGCACCTTCAATTCGTAATATATTATCGCAATCTTCCAGGTCAAAATTTATCCTGTGTTTAGGATAATGATAGGTTAGTTTATCCAGAATATTTTTTGCCTGTGTAGGTTTTTGAATATTTGTTTTAAAAATTGTAACGGACATAATTAGGTATTTACTTTTTCAAAAATCCTTTTCATTTGCCTTACGTGCCTTTCAGTATGTACTATTGCAAAAGTTATCCATTCCCACCTGGTAAAGTAACCGTATTCGGGAATAGCATAATTCAGGCATAGTTTGCTCAGGTCTTTTGTTTCTATAACCTTTTTTATTTCATTTATTTTTTGTTGAAGAGACTCTAAAAGTTTTTCCTTGTTAATTATTCCTCCTTTGGGAAGTATCGCTTCCGGTGAAGACATTTTTATTTCATCATTTTCAAATACTTCCCAAAAGATGGCGACTTTTTCATCAAAATCACGGGTCGGTTTCTCAGTAGCACCATTTAATATCGCGTCAAGATTAAATGACTTTAATAAATGATCTCCTACCTGCGCCATGCTCCAGCTTTCTAACGGAGAAGTTTTATTAAGTAAAATTTCTCCTTGCGCGGAAAGTGTTTGAAGAAGCAAGTCGCTTGCATCATGCCACAATGAATTTATTTTCTTGACATCCGGCTGATTGAAAGACATCAAAAAGCAATTTATATTAATGAATAAAATTTCACTACAAACTTATCCGCCTTTTCCGGATTTTATAATAGGTATATGCGCCAATTTTAGAGGGCAAATGCGACAAGGCGTTTTTTTCTATATTTGAGTATAGTATTTTTATAAAAATCATTTTTAAAGAAATGTTCCAGGTAACCATTTTAGCATTAGAAGGAATAAATATTGGAAGTATAGAAAATCCACGTAGGGCGTTTTTGTCAGTGAATGAAAGTCTCAAGGCACAACAAAAGCCGCCGTTGTTCAAGGTTCAGCTTGCCGGTTTTAAAACTTCAGTTTTCATTGATAATGGATTATATACCATCCATCCGGATGTATTAATAAAAAATGTAAAGAAGGCCGGCCTCATTATTATTCCGGCACTGAGTAATGATATCTCAAAAAGTATAAAAGACAATCAGGAGGTATTACCCTGGCTTGTAAATAAATATAAAACCGGTTCTGAAATCGCAAGCCTTTGTGTTGGGGCATTTTTATTAGCCGCTACAGGTCTCCTTGATGGCCGGGAATGCTCTACCCACTGGCGTGCAGAAAATGATTTTAGAAGATTATTTCCCAAAGTAAACCTTGTAACACATAAAATAATGACTGATGAGAAAGGACTATATACAAGTGGAGGAGCTTTCTCATCTGCTAATCTTATTTTGTATCTCATAGAAAAGTATGCAGGTAGAGAAATGGCTGTTTACTGTGCCAAGGTTTTCCAGGTAGATATGAGCAGGAACACTCAATCGCAATTCATTATTTTCCAGGGACAGAAATCCCATGAAGATGAATGCGTGAAAAAAGCGCAGTTATTTATTGAAAAAAACTATAGCGAAAAAATTTCGGTGGATCAACTGGCCTCAATGGCACCGCTCGGCAGGCGAAGTTTTGAAAGAAGATTTAAAAAGGCTACTGATAACTCTGCAGTAGAATATATGCAACGTGTAAAAATAGAAGTGGCGAAAAAAAGCCTGGAAACATCACTGGTAAATGTAAATCAGGTTATGTATGAAGTTGGTTATAACGATCCAAAATCATTCAGAGATACTTTTAGGAAAATTACTGGTCTATCTCCATTGCAGTATAGGAATAAATATTATCGGGATGCACAAAGTTGAATGAGCAAATTTTAAAATAAACTGCAAGTCGTATATTTTTTAAAAAATTCTTTGTCAGTCCGGATATTTCTTGTCCTGGAATTCCAATATCTTTTTCCATAAAAATGCCAGTTGCTCATTCAAAGCATCCCGGGGAAAAAAAATTGAATCTCATTTAAAAAAATAGGATAGATTTATTACTTAAATATTTTTTCAAATGAAAATGAGTATCCTTTTTACTTTGGCGCTGCTAATTGCAGGTTCATTTTATTCATTTTGTTTTGCTCAGCAAAATGATGAGGTTTTAATCCGCAATCTTGAAAACGAACAAAGAGAGGCTTTTCTAAAAAAGGATACTGCAACGTTATTTAGACTTGTTTCGCCCGACTTTGTAGTTAACGCACCAACAAACAGGCCTACCACGCTTGCGGAATTAAAACAGCTCATGAGGCTTGGGTATGTTGATCTTGATTCTTTTGAGCGGTATATTGAAAAAATTACTTTCATCAATAACATTGCAGTGGTGATGGGATATGATGTTGTTTATCCTTCTGGAAAAATGCCCGATGCAGGAAAAAAAGTGAAAAGGCGTTACACAAATATCTGGATGAAAAGTAATAGTACCTGGCAGCTTGTTGCACGGCAGGCTACTATCATTTCGGTTAATTAAAAGAACATAAATGAAAAGAAACAAATTTATTGCAGGCTTGATGGTGGCAGCCATTCTCCCATTTCAAACCTTTGCTAAAACTGTAAAAAAAATGGCCGCGGGTAAAGGATTTAAAATATCGGCAGGTGAAGGAAGAATCCATGGGCACATACAACTGAAAGGTGTAAATGCAAATATTATGGATTTGAAAATTTCAGGCAGCGATTCCGAAAATGGGATGGCAATTTTTGAACAAACATCCATGTCACCGGGCAAAGGAACTCCTTATCATGTGCACCATTTCCAAAATGAAGTATTTTTTGTAGAAGAAGGCTCTTATTTTTTTAAGGTCGGTGATGATGAATTTCAATTAACGGCTGGTGATAGTATTTATCTGCCTCAAAAAGTTCCCCATGCCTGGACTCAGATTTCTGAAAAGGGAAAGATGTTGGTCATTTTTCAGCCTGCAGGAAAAATGGAAGAATTTTTTATGACAGTGGCTGCTTTAGATCATGAGCCTACAAAGGAAGAGATGGCAAAAATATTTTCTGATAATGAAATGAAGATTGTAGGCCCTGTTCTTTCCTTTGATAAAACGAAAGTAAAATAGATTCTTAAAAGCATGGCATTAGATATGCCTGAGGAAAATATGAGATTCACAAAAATTGTCTTATCTTTTTTATTTCCGATTGCAACATTTGCACAAAAGAACACTTCCTCTTTTGAAGCTTATATGCAGGGCCAATCAGGTTTGTACAAGTTTAATGGAAATGTATTGGTTGCAAAGAATGGGAAAACTATTTATAAAAAAACCTTTGGTTATGCAGATTTTAATTTAAAAGAAAAGCTGGATAACAATTCTATTTTTGATATCGGCTCAATTGCCAAAGAATTTACAGCTGTAGGAATTCTTTCGCTGATAGATAAAGGAAAACTAAACTATTCAGATTCACTTGGAAAATTCTTCCCGCAACTTCCTTATTCAAATGTCACCATTCGCCAGTTGCTCACGCATACTTCGGGAATGCCGGATGGCTATGACCTGGTAGACAAATATTTTGATCATAATAAAATTGCGGAGAACCAGGATCTTTTGAAACTTCTGGCTTTATACAAACCGGAATTATATTTTATCCCCGGAACTGATTTACAATATTCAGG
>JBDTXP010000037.1:0-16075 GCA_040006135.1 Ginsengibacter sp.
CCTGCATGAGCTTAGCCCATTTTCTTTGAAAACGAATGAATACAGAAACTATATTAATAGTATTTTTTCCGTGTGCACAATTTTCGTGGACAGTCTCCTTTATTTTATTCTTTTTAAATAACATGAACATGATCTAACGATTTGTAATTTTTAAATCTCTGTTTTCTATAGTAGTCCAACGCTCAATTAGAAAGCCATGAGGATTATTATCCGACCGGCTCACATTGCGTAAATATCCTTCGGTAACCAGGCTTCGGGAAACTATAGTCGTCGTGCGTATAATATTCTGCGTGCTGTAGCAGCGGAAGAAATATGGATATGCCCGAACGTTAATAAAAACGCTATCTATCTGAATTTTTTGGCTAATATTCCCCGCGATAATACTTGCGTAATAACCATTCTCCTTTAAATTATCATACTCTCTTTTAGCAGAAGCATCTGCGAGATAAAGCGCCTTAGTAATGTTTGTTTGGATTACTTTATCGTCCGGATCAAGTGTAAAAAAATATTGATGAAAAGTTCGTACATGATCCCTTGCCTCTACCGGTATATTTTCATTTCTGTCGGACGCGAAAGCTTCCAACGCTTTGCCATCGGCAAGCAGATAAATCTTGCTTTGCATTTCAGTTACTAAA
The DNA here is from genome assembly GCA_040006135.1 of Ginsengibacter sp. Classification (GTDB taxonomy): domain Bacteria; phylum Bacteroidota; class Bacteroidia; order Chitinophagales; family Chitinophagaceae; genus Ginsengibacter. The sequence goes on from JBDTXP010000037.1 coordinate 636, forward strand.
CGGAAACTTTTATATAGAGTGAAAGAGCAAAGAAACACGCTTCCAATAATTACAATTATCGTGAAGCTTCTTATACTTCGGAAAGCGGTATCTATATTTTTCATTTGTTTAAACATGGTTACTATTTTATTTCATCATTATGATTTACCCGAAATTTTATCTTGCATATAGCCTGACTTACCGGATGAACTCCGTTCATTAAAATATCCAGAATTAGCTCCATAGCTACTCATGCTGCTGCTCATTCTTTCAGCAGCATTGCCCATGGAATCAGCGACCATGCCCGCACTGCCTGACATTGTATTAACCACACTTCTGGAAGAATTGCTAAACAGGCTGGTCACCTTTTGTACCAATGCACTCCCGCCTCCTGCGTTTACTATATAGTTAGCAACTGAAGGAACAGTGAAATAACCAACGATGCCAATAATCATAAAAACGAGATAGGCCCCGTCTGTGGAACTAAAAAATGTATCGCCACTGGTTTGTACCTGGCCAATGTCAACTTGCAGCATTTTCTCCTGTATTTTACCTATAATGGAGCCGAAGATATTAGCTATAGGTAACCAAAGAAATATATTGATATAGCGTGCTAACCAGACAGAAAGAGTGTGCTGGAATCCATCGAAAACCGAAAGGCCAAAAACTAGTGGACCTAATATGGCAAGTACAATTAGCTGAAATGTTCTAAGTGTATTTATACAAAGTGCCGCCGCCTCGAATATAATTCTGAGCACTTCGCTCATCCACTCTTTAATCGAATTACGAAAATTGTAGGATGCTTTGGACATGGCAAACTTAATGTCGTTGCCTATACTGGCAAACATTCCTTCATTGTCGCCGGTGGGATCGTCAGGATGTGTGTATTTATACCATTTATCTCTATCACCACTTCCTGATTCGCCAACATACATTTGCCAGACATTGGTGGTTTTAATGGCATTCTCTTTTTGTTTCAAAAGTTCTGAAATCGCTTTATTGGAATCGGAAACCATTGCTGATGTGGCAGTTACCGTAGGTTTCAATATACCATTGATCATTCCCAGCACAGAAGGAAATATCATTACAGCAAATCCGATTACAAATGGGCGAAATAAAGGGTAAAAATCGATGGGTTCTGCATTGGCAATATGCCGCCATACCCGGGAAGCTATATACCAGGTCGCTGCAAATCCTGCTATACCCTGCCCTACTCCAATAAGCTTGCTGCATAGCGGAAGCATCTCATCATATAATTGATCAAGAACACCTTGAAGTCCATGCATTTCATCAGCAACTCCTTGTGCATTTGAGAGCTGAGGCATTATCATTCCCACTGTTGCTATAAAAGCAACTCTTAGCCACTTTGCCATTTTTGTTTTTTTAATTCGTTATACCATAGATTTTTGTCATTGTTGCTATATCATTTTTCTCTCTGGCTCTTTGTACTGCCAGTATTGTTGTATTATTATTAAAGTGCCGCAGGAACAACAACTTGTCGCTCATGTTACTGAAAACCCTATCTATCGCTCCTAACCTTTCATCATCAGACATACTTAATTTACTATCGGTTATAATTATTGTTAACTCTTCAAGATCATTAATGCTTTCCTTGAATAAATTGCCATATACTTTTGCCAGGTATTCTATTTCATCCGGATTAAAATTCTTATCCTGTTTAAAACGATTTAAAGCACTTTTATACTCTTTGATAATTATTTTCTGATTGCTAATGATCTCGGCTATCCTTACATATTTTTTCACAGCAGGACTTACTATGAGAAGGCCATCAAAAAATGTTTTATGCAGATTAAAATTTCCTTTTGATAAATCTTTTATAGTAGAATAACCCGTGCTTAGTACCTGATAACCTTTCTTCATATCCGTTAGTATTTGTTTAAATTGAGCCAGCTTCTCAACGTTCAATAATAATTGCTGAGCTTCCACGCTTTGGGCAGATAAATTTGTTGATATAAACCCACTTAAAATCGTCAAAACGAAAATCATTTTTTTCATAACTACTAATTTTTAATGTCGTTAATGATACGGCTTGATCGAATATCATTTTGTTCTTTAATGCGTAACCCTGCAAATAGTTTTGCTTCACCCGAAAAACTTTGTACAAATTCATAATAACCTTGCATATCGTAATATAACTCCTCTATTCGGTCCAGTCTTTCATCATCTTTCATCTCCAGTTCACCGTCTGTCGTAAGTGTAATAAGTTCATCAACATTTTTAATGCAGTCGTCTAATAATTTATCAAAAACACTATAGACATAAGTAATTTCAGCAGGACTAAACAATTTGCTTTGTTTAACCTCTTTTATGGTTACGGCATACACCTTTGTAATATCCACCTGCAACAAAATGATGGCTGCCACCTTACTGTAATTCCTAATTTTAGGATTGACTACTTTTAATGAATTAAAATAATTTTTATGAAGATTAAACTCTCCATTTTTAATATCACTGATAGTATTTAATCCTCGTTTCGCTATAGAATAACCCTTTTGTACGTAACCGGTGTACACTTGTAATGCAGCAATCTGCTGCAGCAGGTATTTTTTCTGCGTCGCCTTTTGGTGGAACCATTCAGCAATAGTTTGAGCTTTTAATCCACAGGAAAAAATAGTAAAACTAATTATTAAGGCAAAAAAATATTTCATAAAAAATCTATCATTAAGTTATTGAAGTCCATAAAATTTCCTGACTGCATCCACTTCATTTTGTGCTTTAGCTCTTTGCAGGCTAAGTAAAATACCCTGTTGATTAAATGCTTTGAGGTCATTATAATTTTCGTCTATCTTATCACCAGCGCTATTTATAATTTGCAGTCGCTTAGCATCACTCATTTGGGTTTGAAAAGAATTAATTACCAAAAATATCTGGTCAAGGTTTTTTACGCTAACATCAATAATTCCTGAATAAACTCTTTCCATATAAGTGAGTTCCTCTGGCTGGAAATTTTTATCCTGTTTAAATAACTGCCAGGCCCTTTTGTATTCTGCCACTAGATGAATTTGTTTTTCTGTTATTACTTTTATTCGTTGATAATAGGATATGATAGCTTTTACTTTTAGTAAATCCTCATAATAATTCTTATACAATATTTTCTGTTTATCAACCCATTCTGAAATCTCATTGAGCTTTAGTTGAGACATCGCATTTTCCAAAGTCTTCTGAGCATTCTGCAGCCAAATGGTTTTGTTCTGCAAACGCTGGATCTTTAGATCTACTGCCTTAATAACTTTCTTCACCCCGGCTTTTATGATTTCCAAAATTGGTATCTGCGCACTAATCTGATTAGTAGGCGCAAGGCTCGCCATACTCAGAATTATAAATACAGTCAATAACTTTTTCATTATTACAAGGTTTTCAGTTACTATTCATTCATTGTTTTCATTTCTGCTGCTAATGCTGCAATTCCTTTTTGAATACTCCCATATTTTTTTGCATACTGCATCACTTTTACCTTCTCTGATTCTTCGGTGGTATAAGCCAAATATTCTTCTGGAGATACCTCAGTGCGATAAACTTTGGAGAGCATACCTCCGAGAGATATAAAAACCTCTTTATATTTTTTTGTGGGGTCATTGGATTTATTGACGGAAAGTATCAAGGCTTTTTCTTTTTCAGTAAGTCCCAATAGTTCCTGTATTTGTTCAAACTTATTCTGGTACTTGGATTGATCTAAGAGAATCTTACAATCACTGTTGTTAATTATAGCTTGCTTCACCACAGGAGAACTTATAATATCCTCTACTTCCTGTGTCACTACAACAGCTTCGCCAAAAAATTTACGCACAGTTTTAAATAGATATTTTATGTACTCGGCCATGCCTTCTTTAGCAATAGCTTTCCAGGCTTCCTCAATAAGTATCATTTTACGAACACCCTTCAACTTTCTCATTTTGGAAATAAATACTTCCATAATGATTATAGTAACTACAGGGAATAGGATAGGATGATCTTTAATATTATCCAATTCAAAAACAATAAATCTCTCAGTAAGTAACTCCAAATTTTCTGTGGCATTTAATAAATAATCAAATTCACCACCAGCATAATAAGGTCGTAAAACATAAAGAAAATTGCTTATGTCAAAGTCTTTCTCCTTCACCTTATCAACAGCTAATAATTTTACAAATTCATCTTTTAAAAAATCATAAAAGCTGTTAAAGCAAGGGAAGATATTATTGTTCTTATCCAGCTTTTCATAATAAAGTTGCAACGAATTCGAGAGCGCCACATATTCTGAACGATTAAAAGTCTCGGTATCCTTTTTCCATAATGCCAGTAATAATGTTTTGATGCTTTCTTTTTTCTCTGTATCAAGACTATCTCCTTCCGCGATATAAAAAGGGTTAAAACGAATAGGATTTTTTTCATCATAGGTGAAATAGTAGCCGCCTACCATATCGCATAAGCCTTTGTAACTGTGACCGACATCCACAAGTACAATGTGCGTTCCTTGTTCGTAGTAGGAACGGATCATATGATTGGTAAAAAAAGATTTGCCACTTCCTGAAGGACCAAGTATGAATTTATTTCTGTTCGTACAAATACCTTTTCTCACGGGTTCATCACTAATATCAACGTGCACGGGTTTACCCGTTAACCTGTCACCTAACCGAATGCCAATCGGACTTAAAGAGGAACGGTAGGCTGTTTCAAGACTGAGAAAACAGGTAGCCTGTTCTGCGAACGTATCAAAAGTGTCATTCATCGGAAAGTCTGCTTCGTTACCTGGAATACCAGCCCACCAGATTTGAGGGGCTCCTGTGGTTTCTAGTTTTGCAGCAGCATCCATTTGTGCAAGAGCAGATGAGACCATGTTCTTTAATTCCTTTAGGTCGTCCTTTTTATCAGCCCATACCTGAACATTAAAATGTGCTTTTACGGGCAGGCGTTGTTGACTTATTGCTTCATTTAAAAAATCATTGGTCGCATCCCTTGCCAGCGTATTTTCGCGCGAATAGGCAGACAGAGATTGTAACCTCAACCTTTTGCTTTCTAACTTTTGCAAAATCTTTGGAGCATCTTCAATAAAAATATATTGATTGTATATATGATTACATGACAACAGTTGCCCGAGTGTCGAAGCAAAGCCAACACTGAATTTTGTCTTATCAGTTGAATACCGATCAAAATTTATTCTTGAGCCACATAAAGCTGGGAGATCCTCTGCATCACTAAGCGTATAATGCTGGCAATACTTATCCCCTATTTGCAGATCCTCTCCGAATTGAATGTCATTAATTATAATGGAAGTGTCTCTTTCCGATAGAAAACAATAACGCTCAATTACTCCCATCTTTTGGCTATGACTTAGCAGTTCATCATTTTTAAGGCGGGTTAGTTTTACAAAACCACTATCCTCTAATATTCGCTTAAACTGACCTGCACTATCAAGAAAGTCCTGCAATAACTGCGGCTTTAAAGTTTGTTCGGGCACAATGGATTTACGAAGCAGATTAGAAAAAAGAGAGCTGCCTTGTTTTCTCCCTGTTGGTTTTTTTGTAAGCATTATATAACAAGTATGATCCAAAAAAGGTCGCTCGTTAAAAAAACGCTCACTGCTTCTTGATAGAAAGCTTACATCTTCTCTTGTAAAATCAGCTTGATATTCACTATCTATAAACCAATCCTGCTTATGAAATATCGATAATTTAGGCAAGATCTTGATAGCTTTAATCAACGTTTGATGAAAGGCTTCATATTCCTGGTCTGAAAGTGTAAATATCTCCGGTAAATCTGCCTTGAACACAAGTGTTATATCACCCTGTTTCGAAAGAATACAATCATGTTCTACTCCAAAAATTGGCAAAATCTCACTTAACTGCTTTTCCTTCTTCACTGCTTTACCTTTATAATTTATTGAATAGTATTTCTTTTTTTTACATCATTTTTTTTTGAAAAAAATTGCTCTGTTTTTTGATCTGATAACTTTGGGAATACCGCGTCTTGCCAATTTTTTCATCATACCATACTGACCATATGTATTACTCAATGCGTAAATTTTTATGGTTAAACCCGTTCCCGCAATAAGTATAATTCCAATACAAATAAAAGAATTGACACCTAAAATGTATAGTATGGCAAAGAGTATCAATAAGCCAATTACCCCGGCGCCAAAATACCAGATATACTGGGCCTTAAGCCCACGAAACTCAATACTTTTATTAATGCCTTTATTGATTTGATATACACTGTTATTCATGTTGATTATTTTAAAATCTTAGTCTGCTACTCCGTCTTACGTTTATTTCTGGTATTAAAGATTGAGAATTTGCCCCTTTACTATTTACCATAAAGTCATTAACTTTTGCCATTGCAATTTGCAAAGGCGTATCCTCTTTCGGATTCATTTTTATGACTGGTGTTTCTTTTGGTAAGTTATTTTCTGTAGCTCCTTTATCCATGTCCAGCATACCATTTTGCTTCATCTGGTTTTCCTGAATTTTTATTGCTATCTCCCTTTCAAGTTTTGAGAGATTGTTTTTCAATTGCTGGAGTTCAACTTCTTTTTCAAAAGGTTTAATTGCCAGGGAAGCCATCATCGGAATATTCTTTTCAAGCTCTCCTAACATTTTTTGATATTTTTCTTTTAGCAATTCTATTCGGTCAACAGCATTAAGAAAATAACGTGCAGCAAGTTTTGGATTATCAGTATTCGGATGACCATTATTATATGTATACTTTATGCCATTTTCAGAACGCTCTGCATATAGCGTGTTATAATACCTGTATCCAAATCCATCTTTTTTTTCAAAAGCTTCGCGTTGCTGCCGGACATATAAATCAAATCCATATAGGTTTCCAATCTTTGGGTCCTGATCAGGTTTCCATCCTTGATAAATGTTTATAAGATGTTTGCCAATAGATTCAGCATCCGCTGATGTTATTCCTTTGATCATAATAGGATTAACTTTTATCCCATCCTTATCATACTTCAGGTTGTTTTTGTAAACCTTCAGATCCTCGTTTAACTTTTGAACAATTTCTATAGTGTTCACCTTTTCATTTTTGAAGTTTTCCAGTTGATTCTTAGAATGAGATACTTCCCTAAAGTGAACAGCCTTTAAGCTTTCCATCATGGCGATCTTCTTTTCAAGTTTCGACTTTTCCAGTAGCGATGTATCACCGGATAGAATAGCGATATATTCAGAAAAGTTCATTCCGCTTTTTTCATCTATCCCACCTTCATCAATGGTTCGAACATTCAGTGCGCAATTCTTCATTTGGCCGATGAATGTTTGCTTATTCTTTAGAAGATTGAATTTATAATTGTCCAAAGATTGTTCAACAGCATAGATGAAATTTTGAACTTTGTTGTCATAAAAATCTCTTGCAATTATATTACCCTGTCTTGCTCCACGTCCGTTGCGTTGTTCTAATTCTGATGGCTTCCAGGGAATATCTACATGATGCAAAGCAATAACACGCTGTTGTACGTTTAAGCCTGTTCCTGCTTTTTCAGTACTTCCTATGAGCACACGGATTTGTCCGCTGTTCATCTTTCGAAAAAGTTCTGGCTTTTGTTTATCTGTCCAATCATGGATGAAGGTGATTTCACCCGCAGGTATATTGAAATCAACCGTTAATTTTTCTTTCAATGCATCATAGATATTAAATGCATTTGCCTTAGGCGTACCAATATCACTAAAGATGATTTGAGTCCCTTTACATTCTATGCTAGCTTTATACAGTTCGGCTACTTTACGGCTGCATACACTTATTTTATTTTCCGGATGATCTCCATACGCATGGCTATCCACCAACCGCATATCAGCTGCCATTTTTTTTGCATAATTGGTCGCAATAAGCATTCTGCCTTTATCTTCTTCCGAGGTTAGCGGCGCTCTTCCAATAAGCGACCCATCGCCTGTTTTTGCAAACTGCATTAACTTCTTGATAAATTCGCCCTGTTCTTTTGTGGGCTTAATATTAACCAGGGTTTCATCTAGATGAGGCTTGTCAAGGCCAATATGTTTTGCTGTTTTGTAATCTGTAATTTCATTATAGAACATGGCCAGTTCAGGTACCTTAATAAAATGACGAAAGCGCTCTTTAGCAATAATTTCGTTGGTCACTGAAAATTCAAAGTCTGTTGTTTTTTTTGCAAATACCGCTGCCCATCCATCAAAGTTTTCAATTTGCTGGCGTTCCATTTCCTTAGGTCGCAGGTACTTAAATAACAAGTACATTTCTGTAAGGCTATTAGATATTGGAGTTCCGGAAAGAAAAGTAACACAGAGATCTGCACTAAACTTCTCCTGTAAAGTTCTCACAGCAAAAAGCATGTTAAGTGCCTTTTGACTGCCTTGGATATTGCCTATTCCCGCAACCCGGTCATGCCTTGTTGTAAAAGTTAGATTTTTGAACTTATGTGATTCGTCTACAAATAAATGATCAACACCCAACTCTTTAAAATTGATACCACTGTCTTTTTTTTGCTCAATAGTATGGACAATCGATTTTAATTTTCCTTCCAGGTTATTTTTTCTTACTTCCAAACCTTTAAGCATTTTCTTTGAAATACTTCCTCCCAGGTCTTTTAATGATTCAAGATCACGCTCAACATTATCAAGTTCATTTTGAAATATCTTTCTTTGAATTGCTGGTGATTGTGGGATTTTACCAAACTGGTCATGAGTAAGAATAATGCAATCCCAATTATTATTTTTTATTTCATGAAACAAACGCATTCTTTTGGCAGGGGTGAAATCATTTTCCCCCGGAGAAAGTACTCTCGCCCCCGGATATGCTTTTCGATAGGTTTCGGTTATCTGATTAATAGTTGCTTTTAAGGCGAGTATCATGGGCTTATGAACAATGCCCAATCTTTTCATTTCCTGTGCAGAAACAATCATGGTAAGTGTTTTACCGAGCCCTACTTCATGGTCTATTAATGCTCCTCTGTTTTGAATGATGCGCCAGGCAGCATTCTTCTGTGAACTGTACAGATCTTGAATTCCCAAATTTTTCTTATCCAATCCGGGAAATGTGAGGTGCTCACCATTGTACTCCCTAAGTACATAACAATTGAAAGTATTATTGTAAAGTGTTTCAATATTTTTTTTGTCTTCAGCCGGCAAATTGTGAAGCCAGGTTACGAAGCCATTGCGGATACTTTCAATTTTTTGATGAGCAAGTTGTATAGCCTCATTATCAGGCATACGAACAGTTTTGTCGTTACCTAGCTTTACCTCATAGGTGAAAAATGGAGTGGTGTTTTCTAATGCATGTTCGAGAATAGTATAGCCATAAGAAGTTCTACCACTCTTTGGTGTGACAGCATATTCCTGATTAATCTTTGCATTTTGTCCAGATACTGTTGCCTTAAAACTATCAAGAGAGGGAAAATAATGTATGCTCGTATTTAATTCAAATAAATCAGAGGCAAATCGGTTATAATAGTTTATAGGTATCCACCGTTCACCCAAATTAAAATCCAGCAACTCAAAAGGTATTTTTTCAGGTTGAACCTTGCTTATTGCTTCCAGGCTCTTTTGTATCTGTATGTCGTCCGGTTTAGATGCAGCTTGCTCTTTGGCTCTATTCCATTTTTCAACAACATTTCCTGATAAATATTGATCAACCGTTTCCCATTCATAATGTTCAGGGTTAAGGTAAATATGTCCTTCAAGTTGATGGATGATTTCTAATTCAGATAGTCCTGTGGAAGCCTCAATAAATGCTAATTCAACTCTACCATTTTCATTAAGAGATTGAGCGAGCGCTTCTATAGGATCATTAGTTCGGAATTGTTTTTCTTTTGAATGAAGTGGTTGAGTTAATATATCTGACTGTTTAAACAGCTCTCCTTCTTTTCTCTCCAGAGAGGAAAGAATAATCAGTCCAAAAGGAGTATCATTAGCAATCAGTTTTCGATTAGGTAGGTAATTAAGTAAGCCGTAACGCTCCACAAAACTTCCATAAGCCTCAAGTAAATTATCTTTTAATTCCTTATTTACAGCGTCACCAGCACTATCCCTTGTGGTCAATTCCAAATAAGTATCTCTTAACCGGATATACTGTTCATAAAATATTAAATCTTTTTGTCCCGATATAAAAGGCTGAAAACTTGCTTGTTTAAAATCATTATCAGGAATACCAATACTACCTACCTCTCCATTATGTATGACCAGGGTTCCTTCTGAATAAAATGATTTAAGTTTTATAAATAATTCAGGTTGATTACTATCCAATCCGAAGGCACCTTGAAGTTGCTTATCCCCTTCGTATAAATAATTGTATGAGTATTCCTGCAAACGACTCGAGAGGCTTTGTAATTCATGACCTAGTGCAGAAGCATTTTTCCAATTTACAGAGAAACTGATTTCTTCCACATTAGAATAAAGTTTGTAGACATATTGCTTAAAGGCCGGAGCTTTAGCAGCGATAAGAACGAAACTCTCATGATCAGGCCTTGATGTAGTTTTTACCATGCTGACAATTCGCGCTGTTTCCTTTTGAACAACTGTCGCATCTAGGTCATTAATATAATCTTTAGCGCGGTTGATTTTTTCCGCAGGAATGCTATCAAATAAATCTAATTGCACATTTACCCCATTGGTTTGATTTTCAGGTAAGGACAAGAAAGTAAGTGTTTTGTAAATCACCTCTTGTTCTGAAACTTTAGCTGATTGAGCCTGCTTAAAACGAGTCTTATTAAAACGATTTTCAATTCCTTCCGAAATCGTTGAAAATACTTTGTCTGCAATGGCATTTATCTCTCCATGCTGCCAAACACTCTGGTGAGCATTCCCATATTGATTTCTACCTGCCTTTACTTCATCTCCTGCTATGATCTCGGGGTGCTGAGATATAAATTTATTAAGATAGTAACTGCCAAATTCATTTTCCTGGATTATAGTGTTCACCAGGCTATTTTCTTCCAGAGACAATCCCTTTTTATGTAGATTTTTCTGGACAATAAGTAAATGAGAAGGTGCTTCTGTATTGCCGGTATCTTTCATTAGATTATCAGGCATTACAGTAAGGCTAATAAAATCAGCTTTATTAAACAGATGTGTTCTGGCAGTTTGATTGGAAGGACCATTTAGGAAACTATCGGTAGTAATGTAAGCAAGCATTCCGCCATCACCAATCTTATCTATTCCTTTTGCAAAAAAATAATTATGGATTTTACCAGATATTTCTTTCTCTGGAAATGCTTCATCATAAACAGAAAAATTACCAAAAGGAATATTGCTAACAATTAAATCATAATCACCATTATCTTTTATTGTTGATTGTTCAAAGCCAGTTATATGAACCCTAGAAGGGATGGGGAAAGAGCTGCTTAATGCAGAAAGTATGCGGCCCGTCAATAAATCTTTTTCAACTGCAGTAATATTTTCAATAGTGGGAAACACTTTTGCAGCTTCTGAAAGAAAAATTCCTGCGCCGCTACTTGGCTCGTAAATATATTTTGGTTCGATACCATGCCGACGAAGTGTGGCGAATAAAGTTTTTGGTACAATCTGGGGAGTATAGAAAGCAGTAAGGACACTGTTTTTTATTGAGGCTATTGTTTCCTTGTATTGTTGATCAGGTAAAGTTTCTTTCAACAATTCATGCAACTCAATTATTTTGGAGTATTGCCGAAGGTCTCCAGCCGTTGCATTTAACTTAATCCATTCTTCTTTCGAGGCATGAGGAAATAAAACAGCTTTTATGCCGCCAAAACCGGAATATTTTTTTAATGCGGCTATATCATTTGAATTAAGAGTTTTCTCTTCTTCCCATGCAAGCGCAATACGGATTGCCGCTATATTGTCATTAAGTTTTTGAACTTGGTTAAAAGCCATATCTCACATTTTCTTTCTCACTATTTTTTTCTAAATATTCCTTTATCGATCCAAGAATACAGTACTGTAAATGCCTGTTGCTTTCACTCTTTTCATTAAAGCCAAAAACCTCAAATACAGGGTTGCATGCTTCAATAATGTTTATTATCTCATAAGTTAAAAGACCCTTTTCCTTAAGTCGTTGAAAGTCTATCTCAAATTCTTCTTCTAAAATTGAACGCAAATAATTAAATTTTGACGGACGTAATTCTCTTGTTAATTCATCCATACAGCGTTCTTCAATTATGTATGCTGGAGTATTTGAGGCCATCATTTCATTCATCAACACATCAACAGATGCAACACTATTTTTTATATAGTTGCCAACGTCCCCATCCAGTTGTAGGTTAATCAACAGGTCAGGATTGTTATCCCTGATATACTGATGTAATTTTAAATGCAATACCTCCTGCATAACTTTAAATATTTTATATATTAAACACCGAAGAAGGATTTTATAACGGTCGCAACAACAACCAAAAACACGCAGCTTCCAAACCATGCTGCAGCAACTTTCCCAGTATCCTGGTCACCAGCATTCCATTTTTGGTATACTTTAACTGCACCGATAAGACCGAGCAGAGCGCCGACAGCATACATTAAGTTTGTTCCTGAAGCAAAATAACTCCTCACTTTAGTATTCGCTTCATTGATACCTGCATTTCCATCCTGGGCTACTGCCGCAAGATTAAAGACCAGCAGCAACAAGGTCGCAGCAATAAAAAGCACTTGCACCTTTTTAATGTCTTTTAATTTCCATTTGCACATTTTCATAATCCTCATATTTAAAATTTTATTTTTATTTTCCTTTGAACTTTCCCCTTTCCCTCCACTCTTAAGGTGGAGGGTGGGAAAGAATTTCCATCAACTGATCTCTTTTACACTTTCACAAGCTCTACAGCACGGAGATGGATGGAACATTTTTACAACTTTTTTGGTGGCAATTTTGCCTTCACTAACCCTTCGCCTTACGGGGCGTTGGGTTGGAAGGCTTGCTCTATCACGCTATCTCACTCCACAATGTCTTTACCTCATCCTCATCAAACGCAACAGAGCTATGTTTTGCACATTCCGTAATTATCAATTCATTGATCATTGATTGGAATGGCGTATTTTTAAAATGTGAATAATTCTTAATTATAAGTTGCAGGTACATAAAAAATTCCTGCTTAATATATTTTTTATCAGATGCTTCAGCGATTGCATCTTTCAACTTGTCGATTAGATATTCGACTTCTGAAAAATTATTATCTGACGTTTCGCTAGAAATGTCTTCTCCTTCAAATACTTCAGATTGTGCTGGTCTGTCAACAGTCGTATTCTTGTAATAGTCATTTTCCCAGGCATTTGTTGGAGATAGATCTTGCGATAATTTTCGGTGATCCACTAAAAGATTCCTTAAATCATCTAAATAGAATCTCAGCCCTAGAACTATATAATAAATTACCAATAAAACAATTACTAAGAATAGGTAATTTGACCATGAGATGTTTGTAAACATATTTTAAATTTTGACGTTTTATTTAAAGATTGTCGCTCAGTTTAGAAACTTATTTGCTTATAATTAGAACACAAAAAAACAACTCATAAGAATTTTGTACAAGTCCAACTTAGGGCCATTTTCTTTTTGTACCCTTGTATCCTTTGGTTATCAATTGACAATTAAAAAACTTTCATGCAAAACAATAAAAAAAGCCTCCTTCACTGGAAGCTCTAAAAAATAAGTGCGTTTATAATTAATATCGTTTGATCGTATTGATGACTTGTTGGAGTGTTTCAATCACAATCATTTTGTCACTCTCTTCAGCAGCATAAGATTTACTTCGTACTGAGTCATAAGAAAGTTCATCCTTATAAGGTGTGGAGAGATGCGGCACAATGGTCTTGAACACTTCTGTCATAGAGCGCGCCTTCAGTATTTTCAACTCATCTAAAGCGCGGAGTGAAATAGCTATTTGATCCGTTGAAAATATACATAACACTTTCTGCTTGACCTTAGGCAAAATTGTTTTCCCATTGGAGTCCTTATTGTAAATATTGAAGGGAAGGTTAGAAAACTGAAGTTTTTTTTCAAAATAAATAATCTCTTGCTCAAACCAGTTGCAAAGTGTTTCACTTAGTGATGGTTGATTGAGGGATAAACAAAATCCTACTTTCCGATTTAGCTGATTAAACTTTTTAAAATTAAACAGTAGAAAATCTATTCTTTCCCTGGCACCCTCAATTGTTCTAACGTGATTTGTTATTTTTCGCGTGATATATTCAATGTAATCTTCGCTGTTAAAATTCAGATTAATAAGTATTTTATCGAGTATTGTAAAAACTTCATCCTCTCCCCTATTCCTTTCAACTTTCACTAATAATTCCAATTCATTCAATATTTGTTTTACATATTCCATCTCCTTAAAAGATATAGTACGATTTTCCTTATTTACAAGAAATAAATAATCCAGGTCATCGAATATAATATCTATAAGTTTTGTATTGGTTACCAGTCTTAATTCAATTTTAAGTTTAGCCGTTTTTTCCTTTAGCAGCTTATCTATGTATGATATATGTGTAACGGGAATGCTTCGGTTCAATCCTAAATAATTCGGAAAATGAACCTGAATGAAGGATAGCATCTCTTCAATACAATTTATTATTTCCTCTAACAATTCATTTACCTTTTTTCTTTTGTTCTTAATATTTTTATAATTGTCCAATGCCTGATCAAGCAGGATTGTTAAAGAGGAATAATATTGATTTAATAACAGTGAAATTTTATTTTCCTCCAATAGAGTAAAGGCCATCTTTTTTAGGAAATATTTTTGGTTCACTTTTTCTTCGTCGATCTTTGATTTCAATAAAATAATTTGTTCAGGAAGAATCGCATCAAGATTTGTTTTCGTCGGGTTAAGTGAAATAGTAACCAAATAATCGAACCATTCTAAAGTATATCCTTGCTCCATGATTCATAGTTTAATTAAAACAAAGTTGATCAATTGTTGGGCAAAAGAAATAAGCTATTAAACCTAATTCAGTATGGATAAAAACGTATTTCGGTTTATTTTCTGATATATTAATTTATAGATGTTGGTTTCAAAATGAGGATCATCGCTATTTCCATGTTCATAGTTATAAATGTGACTAAATGCATTTATGATCCAGGGCAAGGATTGGATTTATTTTATCTCGTCACCATATTTAAAAAAAATAGGACTCTACCAAAATCAAGTTTAAAATAAAACTCAAAATTGATTTGTTTATCTTGACAATATTTTAAAACAAAAAGCTTTTAACTAAATGTTTCATTCGCAGTGTCCAATCTTAAATAATCTCATTTCGGAAATTATAACAAATTCGAAATTCTAACGAATAGAAAAAAAATATGAGTCTATTGGATGTGACTTGTGTAAATAAAAATAGAAACTTGTTCAGCAAATGATATCTTACTCCTTAAAAAAAATATTATAAATTACCTCATTTCTTCCATTGTAATTAAATTATGATTAAGAGCATACAACACAACACCGGCAGTAGTTTTTACATTCATTTTACTTAAGATTTTCGCCCGTAAGCCATCTATAGTTCTTTTACCTATGAAAAGCTTCCTGCCTATTT
>JBDTXP010000038.1:0-15947 GCA_040006135.1 Ginsengibacter sp.
TTTGCAAAAGAGTGTGCAGTAGTAACTCATTATCGCCTAAAAAATGATGAGAATGGAAAGGGTATAGTTGTAGATCCTGAGGCGAAGTTGGAAGAAGAATTGATCATAAGACCTACTTCGGAAACGATAATCTGGAACACTTACAAAACATGGATACAGTCCTACCGTGATTTGCCTTTGCTGATTAACCAATGGGCAAATGTGGTAAGATGGGAAATGCGTACGAGATTATTTTTGAGAACGACGGAATTTCTATGGCAGGAAGGACATACAGCGCATGCTACTTCGCAGGAAGCGGTTGACGAAACTTTACTGATGCTTAATGTTTATGCTCAATTTGCTGAAGAGTGGATGGCACTACCGGTTGTGAAGGGTGTAAAAAGTATAAATGAACGATTTGCCGGAGCGGAGGATACCTATACAATAGAGTCGATGATGCAGGATGGTAAGGCTCTTCAGGCCGGGACCTCACATTTCCTGGGGCAAAATTTCGCAAAAGCTTTTGATGTTAAATTCAGCGATAAAGAAAATAAACTTGAATATGTGTGGGCTACAAGCTGGGGAGTAAGTACAAGGCTAATTGGCGCGCTCATCATGGCACATAGTGATGATGATGGCCTTGTGTTACCACCAAAATTAGCTCCAATCCAGGTTGTGATCATTCCTGTTTTTAAAGATGCGGAACAAAAAGTTGTGATAGACGAAAAAGTAAAAAAAATTGTCAATGATTTTAAGGCATTAGGAATCTCTGTAAAATATGATGAGGATGATAGTCGTCGGCCGGGGTGGAAATTTGCCGAATATGAAATGAAAGGTGTACCCGTAAGAATCGCAATAGGAATGCGAGATATTGAAAATAATGTTGCAGAGGTAGCAAGAAGAGATAATAAAACTAAACAACCGGTTTCACTTGATGGCCTGGCGAATACAGTGAATGTTTTATTGCAGGACATTCAAAACAATATTTTTTCAAAAGCAAAGAAATTTCGTGATGAACACATAACACATGTCAACACATGGGAAGAATTTGTTGAAGTGCTTGATGGAAAAGGAGGTTTTGTATCTGCCCATTGGGATGGAACTCCAGAGGCAGAAGAAAAAATAAAGGAATTAACTAAAGCAACAATACGATGCATTCCATTAGACAATAAGAAAGAAGAAGGAAAGTGTATTTTGACAGGGAATGAGAGTAGTGAAAGGGTTTTATTTGCGAGGGCGTATTGAAATAATTATGAGTTAGGAATGATGAATTATGAATTGTAGTTCAACGCTTAAAGTTCTAAAATAAAAGTTATTTAAATGGTCCATCCATTATCGAATTAGCACTTTATCGTATCATTCGTCCGAACACTCTTTCAATTCCACTTCTTTAATTTTTGCCTCTATCTTTTCTTTTTTCATTCCTACTCGGACAAACCCAAAAATGCTCATGTAAATATTGGCTATCCATACAATTGAAAAAAAAGCGATCAGGTAGCCGCGCAAATCAAAATATAATAGATGGAATCTTGTAATGAACAAAAAAAACAAAACAATATAATGGCTGAAACAATATTCACAGGTAAAAAGGTAAAAAAATTTTCTTTCTACAATTGACCTGGCTTCCTTTGATCTTTTTTCACAATACTCCCTTGGTTCACGGAAAACTTCTTCGTGTGTAACTGTCCAGGCGATACAAGCTACCGGAATTGCCAAAAGGAAGAGATAGATAACCTGGTAATGTATTGGATAAAACATAATAATCTGATAACTTTTATAACTTACAATATTATTTTAAAAGGTACATATCTTTTGCAAAGAAAAAGCATTCCTTTAATTTATTTAGTTTTAAACATGGATCTTTTTTCTAAAATATCAATTGATGATGAAATTATTTATGGTTTTAATTGGCTGCAGGCCCAAAGGTAGAAATACAGAGCAACATGATGTTTTTTTTGGAATTGCTGAGCAGCTGTCCATGCTGGTGCCGGATATGATTAGTTGGTGGCCTGAGGCGAAAGGTCAAATTCATATTGACGCATGGCGCGAGGTGGGAAATGTAGATGGCTTCCGGGTAAGCGTGGAAAAGAAGAATCCATTTAAGAAAAGTTTAGATGCTGATCCCAGGATATTTTTTATAAACCTCGGCGGATATAAAAAGGAAGAGTTCGAAGAATACCATTATAAAATACTTTCTGCAGGCACAACAAAATCAGAAGCGATACAAGCCTCTAAGCAGACTGCATTTTATAAACACACCGGCTTCAAAGGCGCAACTTCACACATTGATGATAAGTACGGAATAGATGTAGATGATGTATTTGAAATTGCAGATATTTTAGATGCAAAGTTTAAAGAGGAATTTAGTTTGGTTCTCGGGAAAACAAAAATTTCTTTGGAAGATGAGCTACATATTGGTTATTTGAAAATAGAAAAAATAAAAATTTAGGTCTAGCAAAAGAGATTGATTTCAAGTTTGAAGGTTTGTTACATAAATTATATGTCGTAGAACGAAAGCATGGTTATTTTTTTAAAATTTTTAATGTATTTTTAAGTAATAAAATTTGACATGGATATCATACAACATATAGAAGTGAATCCCAAAATAATGATGGGTAAACCTATTATTAAAGGCACCCGTATCACTGTTGAATTGATCCTTGAAAAACTTTCTGCTGGCGAAACAGAAGACGATATTTTGGAAGCGCACCCACACATATCAAGGGAAGATATTAAAGCAGCACTTGCTTTTGCAGCCGAATCCCTTAAAGGTGAAAAAATTTATCCTATAGCTATATGAATCTGTTAGCCGATGAAGGAGTGGATAAACCTATAGTAAATGCACTTCGATTAGCAGGTTTTAATGTGGTTTATATTATGGAAACTAATAGAGGTGCGGAAGATAGCCTGATATTAAATTTGGCAAATGATCAGAAAAGAGTATTACTAACTCAGGATAAAGATTTTGGTGAACTGGTTTTTCGTCTTAAACAGGCTCATTACGGAGTTGTATTAATAAGGCTAGAAGGTTATCTATCAACATTGAAAGCCGAAATAACTGTCAATGTTATATTGAAATATAAAAACGAACTTATTAGTGCTTTTACAGTTATTCAGCCTAATGCTATAAGGATAAGGAAATAAATAAAACTGATTGTCTATTCAGGCCATATTTTTCCAGCCCAAGTTAATTTTTTTTATATCTTATTTCCTGATCTTAATCCTTTTTTCCTTTGTAAAAAATTCCCGAAAAGTATCAAAATCTTTTCTATATGAAAGCTGGATACCTGTTCTGTTCCTTCTTGTAACTCCGGCAATATCACCAGGGTCTGTGTCGCTGTGGTTAAAGCCAACAACCCTTAAGCGTCCGTCGGGAGTGATAAGATATTCAAATGAAACATCGGGTGTAAATAGAAAATTTGAATTGGTATTAGTAACAGCCTGGCCTAAACGATAATCTACATTTCCACCAACTGTTACCAATAATTTATTATTTAAAAATGCCGTCTTTAAGCCAAAGTCTCCCACATTCTGAATTTCTTTTTGCGTGCCTCCTTTTTGAAAATTAAAATCTGATGTATTAATGTTTGTGTACAGATTCACTGAACTTGTGTTCAATAATTTTTGCAGCCAGCTATTAAGGGATGAAGTAAGTGTTGCAGATAAAAGTTGCCCAACAGTTTTGGTAACGAAGTTGCCGGTATTATTCCCTGTGATCAATCCCTGGTCGTTGTTTATGAATGTATTAAAAAGTAAGAGTGATGCTACCTGGTCAAGAAGTTGGTTGTTGGATTGGTATTTAGTACGCAGGTATTCATTGGCAATTGGATCACTTTTAAGGGGATTGTCAAATGGAAATTGAAATTCAAATGCCGGGCTTGGATTTTTAAGAGTACCCCTTAACTTAAATAAAATATCAATATCACCCCGTGAATTTGCTATCCCGGTGGTGGTAGGAATATTATTGAGAACAACACCTTTTGCTTTATAAACGGCGTCAATATTGAGGTTGGCGAGATATGGATCACCCTGCCATTCTATATATCCCTTTTCTAATGTAAATGGTGTCTTTAAGAAAGTTTGAAAATTAAATGTGTATTCACCTTCCTCAATATCATAACGACCGCGGATCGTTAACGGATCCTTTGTTCCCGCAGAAATATTGAGCCTGCCACTTCCCTGCGCTTTAATTACATCACCTGTTGTCTCATCCAATATCACATCTATTTTTGCTAAGGGATTTGCCAGGATTTCCATGTCCACTTTTATATTGGTACTTTCTCTTGATTTAAGATCTGGTTTCATTTCTCTACCAAATTGTATGAACTCAATATAATCTATGGAGCCCGTTTCCGCAGTTTCGCCGGTAGGTAAATAAATGTGACTGCTATCAGTTATTTCTCCCGATATATTCATCCTAAGATCCGAAACAAAACCATTGAGTGATAATGATGCCTTACCTATTACCCGCCCATAAAATTGACTGTTATCTTTTTCGGTGGTGTTAAGTAATAGAAATTTGGATGTACCATTTCCGTTCTGATCGGTACTTAGATGGAGCTCATTGAAAAAAAAGTTATCGAAGAAATTATGGTAGATTTTTCCCGAAAGCGTTGCAGTATTAAAAAGTGTATCAATTAATTTAATAGATCCAAAATCAATTTCATCAGGATTAAAAGTAATTACTGAGTGATCCGCCAAATGATAACGGCATTGTGTGTAATCTACAGTGAGCGCAGCACTATCCAATGTTACAGAACCGGTGATAACAGGACTTTTCATTTTCCCAGCCACAGATAAATTGCCTGATGCATTACCTTTTATATTGCTGAAAATATCACCTAAATAATTTTCTAATATGTGAATAGATGAATTTTTAAAAACGATAGAGCCACTTAATGGCTTTGTGCTGTCGCTAGGTTGTAACAACAGCCCTGCACTAAAATTGTAAAGTTGATTATCGCTAAATGCATTTACTTTTAAATTTTTGGAAAAGCCATTATATTCGCCTCCTGCTGTAATAACTCCAATAGAATCATTTTCTAGTTTAAAGGCAGTGAGCCGTGTATCAAAATCCACAGACAATTTTCCAAAAGGATCATTAACGGAAATATTGCCATAAAATAAACCACTCATCTTTGGAGTCTTCATAAATAAAGGAGTAAAATCCTCTATGATCAAATTTTGCGCGGCGATAACAAGGTCATTACTATTATTGATCTCTGAAGGACGGGTTGAGATAAAAATTTCCTGGCCATTTTGAGAAAATTTAATTTTACTGGCCATTAGCATTTTGTTCCTCAATTCTATTTCGCCATCTTTTTCTATATCCCATTGTTTTTGATTGATGGTGAAGGTGCTGTGATTAAAAGTAAGTTTAAAGCCTCTTTCAAATGTGAGTATTCTTGCAGAAAGATCAGCAGCAGTGAGAGTTCTGTTTGCGGACGTTTTAATTGTAACATCTGAAACATCATTTGCAGCGACCACTTTTATTTTTGTATCCGGGGAATGCAGGCTATCGTTAATAACTACATCATCTATTTCGGTGTTCAGCACAAGCGTATCAGCATTCCCTCTGGCAGTAACGTGAATATTATTAAATGTGAACTGGCTATATTTAAATTGCGGAATATCTGCCTGGACATTAAGCGTATTTGCATTAATATTTATGTTGCCAATAAAGATTGAATTATCAAGACCTTGCAACTCCTTATTAAATAAATTAAGATAATTTGCTACATACCTGGTTTTAACAAGAAAAGTAAAGTCTTCGTTAGCAATTCTATTTTTAGGCCTGGCAATATAGGCGGGATAATATTTACTTAATAATAATTGAAATGCCACCGGAAGTTCCATTATTTTGAATTGACCATTAATTGAAGCGTCAAGTTCATTGGTATTTATGGTGAGTAACTTCTTGTTATTGACAACAGATGAATTGACAATCAATGAATCAAATGATAGGTGTTGCCCACCATCATAAAGCTCAGCATCATATAATTTTGCAGAGCCTAAAAAATTATCAATATTATTTCCTGTAAAATTCAGATCAAATTTTCCCGTAACAGAAATACTGTCATTGGTGAAATGCAAACTCTTAAGATTCAGTTGGTTCACCTTGGCATTCAATGCCAGCTGGGGTTTGGTCTTACTAAAATTTATTGAACCTACCAAAGTATCAATTTTTACATTAGGATCATTAATGCTTGCGGAGCCGGAAAATAATTTATTCCGGAACACACCATGAGCAATGATATTTGAGTAATTGTAATTATTAAAACCAACTTTACTTATACTGCCATCCACCTTTATGGATACTTCTTTCTCAGAAAAACCACTCCCATTTATTTTTCCATCAAAAGAAATATTTCCAACCTGGTTATTTGTTATAAACCGGCCTAATTGAAAATTTTGCGTAGTTACATGTCCCTCGTATTGTGCCGGCCCTATTGCCGGTACTTTTAAATGTAGATCTGTGTTTAATGTTCCTATATCTGTATTGAGTGTTCCAAATGCTACAAAATCACGTACATATCCGGTATAACTCCCAGTAAATTGTAAATTTCCAAATGCTGCAAGATCGGGATTAGTAATAGTTCGAAGCGCCGGGATAAGGCGTGAAAGTTCATTGTAAGAAGTTCGCATATTGCGTGACCTTAAATCTATAAAAGTCATCTCAATATCCGGAAGGCCCCGCAAGCTGATATCACCATCTAAATAATTCTTTTCACCAGCTTTTATGATCATTTTTTTTGCAGTAAGGTTATCAATTTTACCCTTCGCATTTCCTTCAAGCGAAAAATTAATTTTCCATGTGCGGGCCGCGGGGGCAAAATATGCGAGGTCATCGCTATTAAGAAGACTGTTCTTGAAATTACCATCCAACTGTACTGCGTGCACGAAATTATTCATGTCTTCATTAAAAGAATGATAACGCATAGAAAAATAATCTCTCAGCCGGCTTTTTGGAGTAATAAGATCCAGGTTTTTAAATTCCATCAGTTCCGGGGTGAGTGTATAATCAGCACTTAATTTTTTTATTTCAAAACCGCCCCGATCCCGTGCTGTCAAATCAATTGTTGCCCTTATAGTATCTTTTAAAAAGGAAAAATTTTTAAAGGATCCATTTATTTTTGAAAGAATAAGATGGTTTTCGTCAAACATGCCAGGTACAGGAGTATCTCCACCCTCTCTTTCATTAGCTACAAACCCATTTTTTATTTGAATATTATCAACGTATATCTGCCATCCTTCGCTATTCCATTGTAGGCCATTTTGTGATGTATGTACATCGTTTTTTTTGATTGTAGTATCACGCGGTCGCTTGCCGGTATAATCGAATTGGGAAAATGAAGGGGCTTCCATTTTAATGTCAGCAACCTTTATCAGGTTATTAGAAAGATCAAAAACTGATGCATCCAGGTGAAATGATCCAATCGAAATAATCCGATTTTCACCCCGCCACTCATCGGTTTGTCTTATGCTAACATTTTTAAGATTTATTGTTTTTAAATCCAGATGCAAAACATTTTTAGATGTATCAGATTTTTTTGACGGGCTACTGAAGTAGTCCACCAAGAACTGGTAATTCCATTCCGGCGTATCGCGATTCATATTAATGACGGCATCCTGCAATGAAATATATTTCAGTACTATATTTTTTTTAAAGAAAAACCAGTCCGTAATATTTACGCGAACTACCCCGGCATAAAGCAACGTGTCTTTGTTTTTATCCAAAATCAATGTTCCTTCCAAATTCATTTTATTAAACAGGTCAAAATCCACATGTTTTATAGAAACAGTTGTATGAAGATTTTTTGATAAGCGGGTAGTTACCTGGCGGGTAATAAAATTTTGAAAAAAGCTGGTTTGCAGCAACGCCCAAAGTATTAATAGGAGAACGAACAATCCCAGGAGAGACCTCAATAATATTTTCAAAAATTTTTTCAGGAAAAAATAAATTAATTGCAAAAGTAAATAAACATGCCCTATGGGCATGTGCAGTTAGTTAAAAATAATGGACTGCAATCAAATTAGGATGATATTCATAATAAATTCCTGCTAAAAAATTAGACAATAATAAAATAATAAAAAAAATATGTATTATCGTGCTGAAAACTAATCCCCATAAAAACTAACCCCCTATGAAAAAGAATCTTTCAGGCTTCCTGGTATTTATTATTTTGATCGTAAACCAGGCTACGGCTCAATCTGTTAAAGTAAAGCCTGTAGCAGGTGTCAGGTCACAAGTACAACAATTGATACATGCCTATTTCCAGCATTTTGATGGCATAAAGGGTGACACACTTTCACAGTCAAATGGCAGTATTATTTATGCCAGTAAAATGTTACCTGGTGCATTAGAGAGTTCCATAACGCAATATGGTCATGGAAATAATTATAGTTTCCAGGCAACACTTCTTCGTACTGAAGATTTCAACAAAGGAGTTGAACTTTATAAAAAATATTATCAGCAATTAAATGGGATGCCTGTGATCCTTGACGATAAGTCAACTGTAAAGTTGTCTGGTCTATTTGATATTCCTGAAGAAGCACGATCATTCGCTTCTTCAATTCTTGAATTACAAAAAGTAAATAAGGGGCTGCAAATGCTAAAAGTTGAGGTAGCAATTAATTATGCATTTCCAGAATGGAATGTAAAATTATTGATCTACGAAAAGCAAGCTGATGAAGATATGCGCCCGACTATTCCATCGAATAATTAAAACGAATCTCTGGCCTGATTGGCTAAAGGTGTCTGGCCACTATAAGCTAATTTATAAAATTCATTGTAAATCTATAGTGGCCTGACACCTACAATGTAAATTCATTGTAAATCTGTATTGACCTGACAGTATTTTAATAACCTGCTGCCGAATCATCGCCGCGATGATCGGCGACTGCAGTCATGGATCCATCAGGGTTTATCACAATTACGTCAGTACGGCCTATAGATCCACGGTATTTTATTTTGTAGCCCATTTTTTCCAAAGCTTTTGCTACTTCCGGGTTAAAACCTTTTTCCAGGTCAAGCTGATCGGGCAGCCATTGATGGTGGAATTTAGGTTTATTAACCGCATCAAAAGCACTCATTTTAAAATCAATCATGTCTACGATTGTCTGGTAAACACTTGTAGTAATCGTGGTACCCCCGGGAGTTCCTAAAACAATGTATGGTTTGTTATTTTTCAGCACAATGGTTGGGGTCATGCTGCTCAGCATACGTTTACCTGGTTGAACAGCATTAGCTTCCTGTCCCACGGCACCATACATATTGGGCACGCCTGGCTTTACGCTAAAGTCATCCATTTCATTATTAAGTAAAAAACCTGCGCCTGCCACGACTGTGCGGCTGCCATATCCACCATTAAGGGTAGTGGTAACTGAGACAGCATTCCCATATTTATCTACTGCATTAAAATGTGTAGTTTCATCACTTTCTTTTATTACGCCTTCTTTAGTCAAGGCGCTGCTGCCAGCTACACCTGGTTTATAATCTGCCAATCTTCCTTTGAGATATTCATCGCTTACCAAAGTTTTTACCGGTATTTTATAAAAATCAGGATCACCTAAAAATTTACCCCGATCAGCATAAGCACGCCTTTCAATTTCTGTCATTAATTGCACAGATTCCGCTGTTTCAAATTGCATACTTCCAATATTTTTCATCGCACTCATTTTGAGCATTTGCTGAAGTATAACACCACCACTGCTTGAAAGAGGCATTGTAACTACCTTGTATCCCTGGTAATCAAACACAACGGGAACGCGGTCTTTGGCGCGATAATTTTTAAGGTCTTCAGCGGTCATAATTCCTTTTCCACGTTTCATCTCTGCTTCCACCAATGCTGCAGTTTCTCCTTCATAAAATCCTTTTGGACCATTATCTCTTATGAGTCGTAAAGTTTTTGCAAGATCTTTTTGTACTAAAATATCTGCGGCTTTCCATGGAGAATTTTTGACAAATACAGGCGTCACTGTATTCATTTTAATAAAGTCATTTTTTGTGTAGTTGAGACTGGACGCCTCACTGGCGGTGACACCGAAACCTTTTTCTGCGAGGGCTATTGCCGGTGAAATTAATTTCTTAAAAGGCATGCTGGCATATTTCATGCATTCAAAAATTCCGGCAACTGTACCGGGTACGCCCGCAGCTAAGTGTCCATTCTGTGAAAGGTCGAGTAATGGATTGCCATCCTTGTCAAGGTACATATCACGGAAAGCTGCAGCGGGTGCGATTTCTCTGTAGTCTATTGTTATATTTCTACCATCATTTAAATGTATTACAGTAAACCCACCTCCACCAATATTACCTGCTCCGGGATAAACAACTGCGAGGGCTAATTGCGTTGCAATTGCTGCATCCACGGCATTTCCACCATCTTTTAAAATTTGTAAACCCACTTCACTTGCAAGTGCGTGAGCTGAAACCACAGCCCCATTTTTTGCCTCCACCACTTTTTTGCTTTCATAGGTGGTTGTGTTTAATTGATGCGTTGGGCTGCATGAAAAAATGTAAACGGAAAGTAGAAAAATTTTAATTAGTGGCTGAACTCTTCTCATATGATTAAAAGTATTTTATTTAAAATTTAGATTTGTATTGTCGAAAATTTAACCTCGCAAATTTACCAAATGTGCACTCTGAGGCTATCAGGTACGTACATCTTATCTCCAGGCTTTACTCCAAAGGATGTATAAAATTGATTTACATCACTGAAGGGCCCGTTCACCCGATATTTCGCCGGAGAATGAACATCAGTCATTAGTTGGTTTTTAAGGCTTTCATTTCTTGTGGCACCTAACCATCCTAAAGAATATCCCATGAAAAACCTTTGCATTGGATCAAGGCCTCCTATTTTTTTGTTCTCTTTATATTCCGCTGTTTTTTTAAACGCATCAATACCCAAAAGAATTCCACCAAGATCAGCGATATTTTCTCCCAATGTAGCTGCACCATTTATGCGTACGCCTGGCAGTGGTTCGTAACTATTAAATTGCTTCACCATCATTTGTGAACGCTTTGCAAATTGAGCAGAATCTTCTTTTGACCACCAATTTTTTAAATTTCCTTTATCATCATATAGCCTTCCCTGGTCATCAAAACCATGTGTGATCTCGTGGCCAATTGTAGAAGCTCCTGCATAGCCATAAACAACAGCATCATCGAGTTGATTGTCTTTATAACCCGGAACAGTAAAAATACCCGCGGGCAACACGATTTCATTATTTGCGGGATTGTAATAAGCATTGTAAGTCTGGGGATACATTTCCCAATCTTGTTTATCCACTGGTTTACCTAATTTATCCATTTCATGATCGTGCCACCATTTATGCGCGTTTATAAGATTGAGCAGATAACTTTCCCTGCTTATTTCCATTGATGAGAAATCTTTCCATTTATCCGGATAACCAACTTTCTTGGTCATGCTTGCTAATTTCAACAATGCTTTTTGTTTAGTGCTATCACTCATCCAGGTGAGGTTTTTTATTCTTTCTTTGTATGCATCACGTATATTCTCAACGAGGTCGCTGTATCTTTTCTTGGCAGTACTATCAAAATATTTTTTCACATATAATTGCCCTAGTAATTCACCCATTGATCTTTCTTCAGTACGGATATTGCGTTTCCAGCGGGGTTGCATTTCTTTAGCACCACTCAAAAGTTTGGAGAAATTAAAAGCTTCCTGGCCATAGGCATCAGGTAAGGCTACAGAAAAGTTCTGAAGAAGACGATACAGCAGGTAATTCTTCCAGCTATTAAGCGCGATTCCCTGGAAACTAGCGGGGGCCAAAAGGCCGTCCAATGAATTAAAAAATTCAGGCTGGCCTACAATTACTGAATCAACTGAATGGACACCTATTTTTGACAAATAATTTTTCCAATCAATGCTCGAGCTTAATTTTCCGAGATCCTTGATGGCCATTTTATGATAGTTAGCATAAGGATCTCTCAAATCTGCAAGTTTGCGCGATACTTTTGCAAGCTTGGTTTCTATTTGTAGTATTTCATTTGCTGAAGTCCTCGCCACCACCGAGTCAATACCTGAAAGTTTCAACATACTTGAGATATGGTTTACATAAGCTGAGCGAATATTTGTAGTTGAAGAATCATTATTAAAATAATATTCTCGCTCCGGAAGGCCTAAACCACCCTGGTCAAGTTTAAATGCCATCATTTCACTGTTTTTATCATCCTGCGCGACATAATCTGAAAACAATCCTCCGATGCCAATGTTTTCAAGATTGGACATTACATTTAAAAATGAATTTTTATCCGAGATAGAATTGATTTGATCTATGTAGGGTTGGGCATACTTCAAACCCTGCTTTTCAATGGCGGCACTATCCATTGCTGCAGCCCAGAAATCACCAATCTTTTGGGAAGAACTACCTTTCGGAGCCTGTTCCTTCGAGGCTTCTTCGCTGATATCTCTCAATCGCTGTAAGTTTTCGTTAATTACAACTTGGCCTATGCCCCATCCACTTTCTGCCGCAGGTATTTCATTATCCTTTATCCATTTACCATTAGCATACATAAAGAAATCTTCACCGGGCCGCACGGAAGTATCAATATTATTTGCGAAAACGTCTTGTTTATTTTCCGTTTCTTTGGTTTTGCATGAAAACATTGTCACAAAAAGACACATTCCCACTAAAGAGTATTTCATTTTATATTTTTTAAGCAAT
The DNA here is from genome assembly GCA_040006135.1 of Ginsengibacter sp. GTDB lineage: Bacteria > Bacteroidota > Bacteroidia > Chitinophagales > Chitinophagaceae > Ginsengibacter. Next base: position 12,667 of record JBDTXP010000038.1, read on the forward strand.
AAAGTAAAGGTATTTAGGTAAAAGTCTGCAATGATTTCCATAGCCGGCCTCTTTTGTCGTTGGTAAAGGTTTGATGCTACGCCGGAAGAGTAATTATTAGCATTTTTATTTTTCCTTTATGTAAATCTTTATTACCTTTGCCGTCCGAAAAAAATTGATCAATATGGCCAGAGTATGTCAGCTTACCGGAAAGCGCCCAATTACAGGAAATAAGGTTTCGCATTCTAATATAAAAACCAAAAGAAGGTTTTTACCGAATTTGCAAAAAAAGAGGTATTACCTTGCGGAAGAAGATAAATGGATTACGCTAAAGATTTCTACTGAAGGTATTCGCACTATAAATAAGAATGGCCTTTTAGAGACTGTAAAGGAAATGAGGTCTAAAGGAATTAAAATATAAAACTTATAATTAATTGACATGGCAAAGAGAGGAAACAGGGTACAGGTTATTTTAGAATGTACTGAACATAAAAATTCAGGACTTCCGGGAACCAGCCGCTATATTACTAAAAAGAATAAGAAAAATACGCCAGAACGCCTGGAGTTGAAGAAATTTAATCCTATTCTAAAAAAGGTAACAGTACATAAAGAGATTAAATAATTAGCTAATCTCTATTAGCAGATTATCACATTTTCAAATTAAAATATCATGGCTAAATCAGCAAAAACAGCGATAAAAACTAAAGACCAGAAAGCCGCATCAGATGCAAAAAACTGGACTAAAGTAGTAAGAACAGTTCGTAGTCCTAAATCTGGTTCATACACTTTCAAAGAGTCAATTGTTCATAAAGACAAGATCAAAGATTTCTTAGCAAGTTAAATTTCGCGATTAAAATATTTATAAAGCTATCCTGTCTAAAGAGGGGATAGCTTTCTTTATTTAAGAAACATTTATAAAAAGCACAATGGGAATCTTCGATAAAATATTTGGCAAGAAGGAGCAGAAGGAATCTTTGGATGCTGGTCTTGAAAAAACAAGGAAGGGTTTTTTTGAGAAGATCACCAAAGTGATTGCAGGAAAAAGTACAGTGGATGAAGAAGTTCTGGATGACCTGGAGAATGCCCTTGTAGATGCTGACGTAGGTGTTACGACAACAGTAAAAATAATTGAGGCAATTGAAAAGAGAGTTGCACGGGATAAATACCTGAATAGCGAAGAGCTCAATAAAATTTTAAAGGAAGAGGTTCAACAAATTTTGGTTGACGCTCCACAAGACACTTCTTATGCGGATTATCAATTACCTGTTGGCCATAAACCACATGTAATATTAGTAGTGGGAGTAAATGGTGCAGGCAAAACAACAACTATCGGAAAATTAGCTCATAATTTTTCAATGGCAGGCAAATCAGTTTTATTAGGTGCTGCAGATACTTTTAGAGCAGCTGCAGTAGAGCAACTTACTGTGTGGAGTGAACGGACTAATGTGCCAATTGTGAAGCATTCTATGGGTGCTGATCCCAGTGCAGTAGCGTTTGATACAGTGCAAAGCGGTCTGGCTAAGAATTCTGATGTAGTGATCATTGATACAGCAGGAAGATTGCACAATAAAATACACCTCATGGATGAATTGAATAAGATAAAAAGATCCATCAGTAAAGTAATGCCATCTGCTCCGCATGAAGTGCTGCTCGTTTTGGATGGCAGCACAGGACAAAACGCAGTTGAGCAGGCAAAACAATTTACTGCAGCAACTGAAGTTACCGCATTAGCAATTACAAAATTGGATGGAACTGCAAAGGGTGGAGTAGTTTTGGCAATTGCAGATCAGTTTAAAATCCCGGTAAAATTTATTGGGGTGGGAGAGAAAGCAACTGATCTTTTGGTATTTGATAAGAAAGATTTTGTAAATAGTCTTTTTGAGAATTGATGAAGGGTGGGCAATGGGTAATTGACAATAGGCAATGAGCAATAACGGCGGATGTCGGCGTGGAATTTAAATAATATGAAATGTGTAATTATTCAAATCAGGGACTTCAGTAAATCAGTTTTATCTGAGGTTCAGACAATAATAAATGAAAACAAAACTTAAAAAAGATAAGGTAAATATTATTACCCTAGGTTGTAGCAAGAACCGCGTGGATAGTGAAGTGCTGAGCGGACAATTATCTGCAGGGTATATAGATGTGGCACATGAAAGTGGTAAAAAAGATCATAATATAGTAGTCGTTAATACATGCGGATTTATAGACCTGGCCAAGGAAGAAAGCATTAATACAATATTGGAGCAGGTAGAATTGAAGAAGAAAGGGCAAATAGATAAAGTGTATGTAACTGGCTGCTTAAGCGAAAGATATAAGCAAAATCTCGAGGAAGAAATTCCTGAGGTAGATGCTTTTTTTGGAACGATGGAATTGCCTTTTTTACTTCGAAAATTTGATGTGGATTATAGAGCTGAATTAGTCGGTGAAAGAATACTCAGTACACCTGGTCATTATGCATATTTGAAAATAAGTGAGGGCTGTAATCGTACTTGCTCTTTTTGCGCGATACCTCTAATGCGAGGAAAGCATATCAGCAGGTCAATTGAATCATTAGTTGATGAAGCTGAATTTCTTGTTTCGCGCGGTGTAAAAGAAATCATGCTCATAGCCCAGGAGCTTACATATTATGGCCTCGATATTTATAAAAAGCGTTCTTTGCCAGAACTAATGCACCGTCTGGCTTCTATCAAAGGCCTTGAATGGATCAGGCTTCATTATGCTTATCCATCAAAGTTTCCCATGGAAATAATTGATGCGATGAGCGCGCATGACAACATTTGTAATTACCTGGATATGCCGTTGCAACATGCGAGCAATAAAATGTTGAAAGCAATGAAAAGGCAGATCACGAGGGAAGAAATGGAGGAAACGATTGGCATCATTCAGCAAAAAATTCCCGGAATATGCCTGCGTACTACGCTGATAGCTGGTTTTCCCGGTGAGACAGAAGAAGATGTGGAAGAGTTAAAAACATTTCTGAAGAAAATGGAATTTGACCGCGTTGGAATCTTTACCTATTCCCACGAAGAAAATACCTCTGCTCACGATTTGGAAGATAATATTCCTCTTGAAGTAAAAGAGATGAGAGCGCAGGAGATTATGGAAGTACAACAAGAAATATCGCTACTAAAAAATGAAGCCAAGATTGGTAAAACTTTTAAGGTGATCATTGATAAAAAAGAAAGTGGAAAATATTTAGGACGAACTGAGTTCGATAGTGTAGAAGTAGATAACGAGGTAATTGTCAATTCTGATAAAAAATTATTCCCGGGTGAGTTTGTAAATGTAAAAATTACCGC
>JBDTXP010000039.1:0-15668 GCA_040006135.1 Ginsengibacter sp.
CTAACCTATTGAGTATTCCGGTTTGGACTGCTAATGGAGGCCAGGATAAAGGGCCTTACCCTTCTACAGTTTCCGATATTGTTAATTTATATAGATCCCTAGGTGGTGATATACGTCAGGCTTTTTATCCTGATCTTGGCCATGGCGTATGGAATAATTTTTGGGCTGAACCGGGATACTTTAATTACCTGGCCACTGCTCATAAAGCCAACCCAATGGTATTTTTCCAACACACTGAATACTGTCCTCTTGAGACCGTAGATGCTAAAATGATTTTACAAAGTGGATTCTATGCATACGAATGGCAAAAGGACGGTGTAACAATTGTTGGAGCTAATACTGATTCAATAAATGTACATGCATATGGAACTTATAGGGCCCGCTTCAAAAGATCAAGTGCATCTAATTGGTCTGATTGGTCGCCTCAACCTGTTGTTATTTCACAGAAAAATCCAACCGTTTCACCTCCTATTCAAATAGATGGGTTACATACAGCTGTATTACCTGCACCGGACGGATCCACATCAGTTCCTTTAATTGTCCCAAATACGTATGCTTCTTATGATTGGAGAAGAGTTAGCGACAATGCTCAGGTAAGTACTTTAAATAAATACACAGCTCCAATCGGCCAATATAAGGTTCAGGTAACTGAAGCATTTGGATGTAGCAGCAGCTATTCTCCAGTGTTCTCAGTTATTAATTCAAATGGCACAAATGTACCAGATAAAGCAACAGACGTCACGGCTGTTACTCTATCTAACACCAGTATTGATGTTTATTGGAATAATAATCCTACGCCATTATATAATGAGACAGCCTTTGAAGTTTATAGGTCTAAAACGGCCGGTTCAAATTATAGCCTGGTTGCTATTTTGCCTCCAGACTCTTTGAGTTTTATTGACCAAGGATTATTGCCAAATACAACCTATTTCTATATAGTCAGAGCAGTCAATAATAACGGCGCTGCACCTTCAAGTAATGAAGCAAAAGAAATTACAAAATCTGATTCTCAATCTCCATCCGCTCCAGGTAATTTATTAATAACAGGAACTACCAGACATTCAATCTCGTTAAGCTGGGATCCTGCATCTGATGATGTAGGTGTGTCCAAATACGATATTTATGTTAATGGTCAGAAAGCCTTTGTAACAGATCTTACTCAGTATACAGTAAACAACCTTGACTCATTTACCACATTTTCCTTTTATGTTAGGGCTAAAGACCTTGCAGGAAATGTTTCTGTTCCCAGCAACCAGGTTAGTGCTTTTACAAAATTTGCCGGCCTTAATTATAAATATTACGAAGGAGCATGGACCAATCTACCTGATTTTAATGCGCTTACTCCTGTCTTAACTGGTATAAGTCCAAATATAGATCTATCAGTTAGTCCAAAAGTAACAAATTACGGAATTTTATGGCAAGGTTATATACGGATTCCGGTAACAGGAACTTACACATTTGAAACAGGCTCAGATGATGGTAGTAAATTATACATTAATACTCCTTATAGTTTTGGAGCTACACCTTTAGTGAATAATGACGGTTCTCATGGGACTATATATGCTAGTGGAAGTATTACGCTGAACGCTGGTCTATATCCAATAGCAATTACTTTCTTCCAGGGAGGTGGTGGTCAGGAAATGGGTGTTTATTGGACATGCTCTGCTGCGGGGTTTCCAACGAGGACTGCTATTCCATCTGCTTATTTTGGTGATAATAATATAGGATCAGGTACAACACCTAACATGCCTTCTAATTTGACAGTAACTCCTATTTCCTATAACAAAGCACACCTATCATGGACTGATGGCAGTACAAATGAAACAGGTTTTGAGATTTATAGGAAAGGACCATCTGATATTAATTATATAATGATAGGATTAGCTTCAGCTAATGTTACCGCATTTGATGACACACTTTTAACTGGTAGCAGTATTTACTCTTATAAAATTCAAGCTGTAAATCTTTATGGTGGATCTGGTTTTAATAGTGCTGATCTTAGTGGCATAAATTATAATTATTACCAGGGTACATGGAGTAATCTTCCTGATTTTAATAGTCTAACTCCGCTGAAGTCGGGTAATATTCCAAACTATTCTCTTGACCCACGGCTTAGTGAAGATAATTTTGCCTTTAAGTATTCTGCTGTGATTAATATTCCTACCACAGGTACTTATACCTTTTTCACAACTTCAGATGATGGTAGTAAATTGTACGTTGATAATTTCAACCTAGCCGGTCAGGTAGTAAACAATGATTATCTGCAAGGGCCAACTGAAAGGAGTGGATCCATAGTGCTCACCGCGGGCCTACATAATATTTATGTTACTTTCTTTGAAGCATCAGGGGGACAGTTTCTTGAAGTTCGTTACCAGGGTCCTTCAATTGGTAAGCAATTAATACCTGATGCAGCATTTTATAATAGTCGTACAACAATTACAACTCCTGCTGCACCAGCTATTCCATTAGTTCCAAAAGGACTTACACTTCAAACGCTAACTTCAAAAATGATTCAGATCTCATTCAGAGATAGCAGCACTCAGATAGGTTATGAAATTCAACGTTCTATTGGAACTCCGGATAATTTCAGATTATTTAAAATTTTAAATATAAAAGACAGTATTGTTACTTTAGGTGATACAAGTTTGTATGCTAACACTACTTATTATTATAAAGTAAGAGCGATTGGGATTTCGGGTAATTCGGCGTTCACAAATTATCAAATGGCGGCAACAACAAATAATAAGCCTGTGTTAGATTTAGTAAAAAGCTTTGCAATGTTTTACGGCAGTACTAAAACTATTCCTATTTCTGCTTCAGATGTGGATGGTGATAATCTAACATTTACGTTTAATGGATTGCCGGTTTTCGGAGCATTTAATAATATAAGTAATGGTAAAGGCAATATTGTACTAACCCCAAATTCAGGAACTCAAGGTATATTTCCAATGAAAGTTTATGTAAATGATGGGCATAATGGGAAGGATACTATCAATTTTACTGTAACTGTTAATGCAAATCATGTTCCGGTGATTTCCAGGGCACGGGATATTACGGTAAATGAGGGGGCCACAGATATCACATCAATTTCTGCAAGTGATGCAGATAGGAGATCCAATCTTAAATGGACAATTCTAAATAGTCCTGCATTCATGTCGTTACGCGAAAATGGGTTGGGGATTTCTGTTTATTCTCAGCCAGGTTATGCTGATGCAGGAACTTATCCTGTTTCATTATCTGTAACTGATGGGGATGGAGGCGAGGCTACAATTAATTTTAATATAATCGTTAATGATGTAGCTCCTATTTCACAAAAAGTATATATAAATATTTTAAATAGTGGAAATGCCGCGGCATCTTTACCGTGGAACAATATGACAACGCCTTTAGTTACTGGATTAATGGATGGCAATTCCCAGACTACTCCAATTGGATTGGATTTAGGAACAACAGCGTGGAATACATTTAATTTAGGTGCAGTTACTGGGAACAATTCAGGAATATACCCTGATGCAGTAATAAGAGACTATTATTTCTTTGGAAAATATGGAGCGCCTGATACAATCTTTATGAAAGCAAAAGGGCTTACACCGGGCAGTAAGTATAATCTTACATTTTTTGCAAGCAGCACTTTTACAACAGGATCAACAGTCTTTTCAAATGGAGGTGTTTCAAAGAATATTAATTTCTACAACAATTCCCAAAATACGGTTACATTTTATTCTCTTTTAGCTGACGGAGCGGGCGAGATCCCAGTAAAAATTTCCAAAGCTCTGGGCACGGAGGTAGGGTATTTTAATTCAATCCTAATTGAAAAGCCATATGATGACGGAACAAAACCTGTAGCACCGACAAATTTTGCCGGAATTGCTCAGTCTAATGCGAAAGTATTATTGACATGGTTTGACAAATCGTACAACGAGGATGCTTTTCAAATATTACGTAGTCTTAATCCAACGGGACCATATACATTATTAAATCCTGGTCAACAGAATGCTAATGACGTAAATTATGTAGATAGCTCTGCGGTTGGAAACACTACCTATTATTATAAAATTACCGCTAAAAATGGATATGGTAATTCAGATACTTCTATGCCGGTTAGTGTTTTGAGTACTAATAAGTTGCCAATGTTCAACGGGATAAATAATATCTATTTAAGATCAGGTAACACTTCTTCCTTTAATATAACTGCTACTGATGACGCGGGGGAAGTATTACAGGTTTCAATGACCGGCGCTCCTTCATTTGGTGTTTTGCAAAATACAGGTAACGGAATGGCTACAGTTACGTTTAATCCGCAGGTAGGAGATGAAGGATTTTATAAAAACATCACCATTACTGTTTCTGATAACCATGGTGGATCTGTTTCTCGACAATTTTCTGTTAGTGTATCAGACAATGCATTCCGCACAGTTTATCTTAACTTTAGTTCGCAGGGTGGCTATGCAGAACCTACACCATGGAATAATTACCTTTCCTATCCTTTTGCCAATGCAACAGTGAGTAATATGACAGATGATGCGAATGTCAACACAGGATTCAGTTTTAAATTTTTACAGCAATTAAATGGCAATTCTAATTTCGGTATGACAGCAAATAATCGGGGCATCCTTCCAGATGGAGTAATGCAAACTTCGGTTTATACCAATTCTACTAATACAGCCATTATGGAATTTAACGGACTGAACCCGACGAAAAAATATAATGTCGTTGTATTCTGTAATTTGAATGCTGGTTCAGATGATATAGGTACGTTTACTTCCGGAGCGCAGTCTGTAACTATTAATGGCAAGTATAATACAACTAAAACAGTCCAACTAAACAATCTTTTGCCAACCGCTTTAGGTGCGATTGATGTATCCTTTAGTAAATCACTGGCCTCTGAATATTTAAATATTAATGCAGTTATCCTGCAAGAATACACAGGCACACCATTGTTGAGACCAGCGGATTTATTTATCACTCCATCATTATCTACTTCTTCAGTTTCTATGACATGGAGCGACAGAAGTTCTACTGAAACCGGTTTCCAGATATGGCGTGCAACATCTCTTAATGGTACTTATTCGCTCGTAGCATCTCCAGGAATAAATGCTACTTCTTATACTGACAACACTGTTGTCCCAGGAATTTATTATTATAAAGTAAGGGCGAAATTAAATACAACTTATAGCGCTTACAGTAATATTGCAAAAGTATATGTTGCCTCTAGCATTGTTTTATTAAACCTTAATGCAAATGTTGCTAATCATCAGGCGCTACCATGGAATAACACTGATGACGGACCATCTCTGGCCGGGACTTCATTTGATAATTTGACAAACACAGTATCAATAAATACAGGTATTTCTATGGAGATTACGAAAGATTTTAATGGTGTAGGATTTGCCGGAATTAATGGTGCTGGTGTGTTTCCTGCCAATGTGATGAGCACTAACTACTGGACAGATTCTCATCAAACTTCTGAATTAAAATTTAAAAATGTTGATCAAAGAAAGTCTTATAGAGTTGGAGTATTTACCAGTGTGGATAAAAGCGGGTATTTTATCGGCAGATACGCAATCGGAAAAGATACTATAGCTGTAAACGGTTATATTAACAACGTGAAGGTTATTTACTTTACTAATGTGAAGCCCGATGAAAATGGAGAAATATTTTTGAGTGTTATTCCAGATGTAACCTCACCTTATTGCTTTACTAACGCAGTAACTCTGGAATCTTATAACGGTGATGGAGGCGAGCAGATTGCTCAGTTCCAAATACCTGAAAATATGCGCGAGATCTCCCCGGCTTCTGTAATATCAAATGTAATTGCAATTCCGGCAACTACCACTGTTTCTGCAGCAGATACCAAGGATGTTATTAATGTGTATCCTAATCCTTTTGTTGATCATTTACAAGTAAATTTGGTAACTAATAAGAATGTAAAAAAACTAGGATTGCTGATTTATGATATAAACTCAAGGCTTGTAGCACAGAAAATCATTAGTGGGAATGGTCAATTTTCCAATGGACAAGCATTCCCTATGTTAATTTCTAGGTCGCTCCCACCTGGTGGTTATATTTTAAAAATTTCTTATGATGATGTAGTTCAGGAAACTATCAAGTTAATAAAAGTTAAATAAGATTAAAGTCTTTAATAAAAAATCTGGTAAGCAATTACCAGATTTTTTTGATTGTACATTTGTATCTACCAAAAATCTCTAAATGGACTTATTATATTTCCTAAAAGTGTTGTTCCGGAAAAAATGGATCATACTTTTTTTTACATTTTTAGCTGTTGCTGCTGCTTTTGTTTTCTTACTGTTTAAGAAGCCACTTTACGAATCTAAGGCACAATATTCGACGGGCTTTACAATTGAAAAAGTGAAATTATCCGAAGGGTCTTCTATCGCAGATCTTTATGTTGCAGATACTAAATTTGACAACGTAATTGAAACATTCAAGTCTCCAAGAGTAATTGGGATGATCTCTTATAAATTGTTATTGCACGATCTGGAAAATCCAGTGGAAGCATGGAAACACCTTTCTGCCAAGCAAATGCAAAGCAAAGATTATAAAGCTGTAAATAAAGAAGAGGCTATTCAAATTTTAAAGGAAAAAATCACCAAAAATGAAATTTTACAATCAGGTATTCCTAAGGAAAGAAACATCATTGAATTTCTAAAAATTTTTCAGTATGATTATTACAACATAATTGCTCATTTATTTATTAATAGGGTAAATAAAACTGATTATCTTGATATAGTTTACAGGTCAGAAAATCCTGAACTTTCTGCATGGCTGGTGAATGCTATGGGCATAGAATTTATAAATTATTACAAAAATTTAAGTAACCAGCGTACTATTGAAAATGTAGTAAATATTCGCGATTTGGAAAAGCAACAGCAGGCAAAAATTGATTCTCTAAGTACTAATTTATATAATGAGAAGGTGAGCCAGGGTACTATTGATCCAATAAGCTTCAGTACGAATGCGATGGAAACAGTAAAGGATCTTGAGAGTAAATTAGCAGAAGAAAAGAGTAAGTATGATCTTGCCCAAAACAGAATTATAATTTGGAAACAACAACAAAAGGATTTGCAATCTTCTGGGAGCACAAGCGCCGGATCAAACTCCGATGTTCTCAGATTAATGGATCAAAAGCACAAGTTGGAAGCTGACCTTATTGCAAGTGGAGGTAGCGATCCGGATATTCAAAAACAGTTGACTCAAATTAGAAATGAAATAAATTCGAAATCATCTTCAGGTTCATCCCGGGTTAAGAGTGCAGATAAAATTGCTGAACTTCAAAATTCTATTGATGATGCTACAGCTTTAATGAATGCATCTCAAACAACGATGAGTGATTACAATTCGAAGATTCGGTATTACAGAGGATTAACAAATATTAATCCGGGGAGTGATGTAAAAATGGATGTCATAAAAAGTAGGTTAGACATTGAGCAGAAACAATTATCCAACTTAAAAGATAAATTGAACCAGGCAGAAGGTTTATCCAAAGATGATCCTACAGCAAATTTTACCCAAACTCTTATTGGCCAGCCTGCAGTGGAACCAGAACCCAAGAAAGCGATTATGACTATGGGAATTTCAGGAATGTCAGTATTTTTTCTTACGGCTTTCATCTTTTTATTTCTCGAAATTTTTAATACGTCTATTAAGACTCCTTATGGTTTTGAAAAATCCATCCGGTTAAAACTCTTAAGTGTGATAAATAGTGTGAAATTGAAAAAAAGAAGTGTTATCGACATAGTTCTTAACGAAACTATGAAGGCCGGAAGTCCTGAAGCTCTATTTAAAAATAATATAAGAAAGTTCAGGTATGAAATCCAGGAATCGGCGAATAAGACTTTTCTTTTTACTAGTACACGTAAAGGAAGTGGAAAATCTACAATAATTAAAGCTCTTGGTGCCAGCATGCTGTTGAATAAAAAACGCGTGTTATTAATAGACCTGAATATGCATCACAATACTCTTACACAGGATTTTAATGCACAATTGAACATTCAGGATCTTAACGATCGCACAGATTGGAGTGCGTTGACAAAACAGAAAAATATTAATACCGGTGTTGAAAATCTTGATATTTTGGGTTGTATCGCCGGGCCTTCTACTCCTTCTGAAGCGTTATATAAGCTTAATGTTCCACAGATGATTAGCCATTTAGAGGGTATTTATGATTTCATTTTTATGGAAGGGCCTGCATTAAACCATTATGCTGATAGTAATGAATTAGTGGCATTTGCAGGCAAAGTACTTACAGTATTCTCTGCAGAACAGGTGGCATCCCAGGCCGATAAAACTTCCATACAATTTATACAGAGCCTGAAAGAAAAAAATATGGGTGCTGTATTAAATAATGTTTTGCCGGAAAATCTGAATTTTTAAAATGTGAATTCTATAAATAAATCCAAGCGACAGTCATGGGTGGATTATGCCAGGGGCATTGCTATCATTTTAGTATTATATCGACATGTTTTTGAAGGGATAAAAAACGCCGGCTTGCCGGTAAATAATTATTTATATCTGGAGCATAGTAACATTATATTTTTCAGTTTTCGAATGCCGCTTTTTTTTATAGTTTCAGGAATTTTTGTTGCTGCAAGTTTTAGTAAAAGAGGTATGGAAAAATTTGTAAAAACAAAAATGAAATCCATACTATATCCATACTTTTTATGGGGCAGCCTACAGATAACTCTTCAGATAATTTTTTCAAAATATGTTAATAATCCGCCACAACCCAAGGATTATATTTACCTGCTTTATTTACCGAGGGAAATTGAACAATTTTGGTATTTATACGCCTTGTTTAATGTAACTGTATTGTACGTTATTTTAAAATATAAAGCAGGTTTAAAATCATGGCAACATATTGTACTTGGATTAATTATGTTTTATGTATCTGCCCTGTGTTATCAACGGAATATTATCATTGGTTTCCTTGGTGATATTTTACATTATTATGTATTTATCGCATTGGGGGATATGATACATAAGTTTATGAAAAAACAAGAAAATATCAGATGGTTTCAATCGTGGAATTTGTTTTTTATTTTATTGATACCTTTTATAATCACTCAGTCGTATTTTTTATATGCGAATATGCAGTTTCCTAATTCCAAATATCAGCATGTAGAATATTTCCAGCCCTTTTTGTTTCTTCCAATATCTTTGACAGGTTGTACATTTATTATTTGTATATCGTTTTTATTTCAAAGATATGCCAGGGCAGATTGGTTGAGGATATTGGGAAAGCACTCATTGTATATTTATGTTGCGCATGTGCTTGTATTTGCAAGCGTGAGAGTTTTTATGATTAGGGTATTACACATAACGAACATTCCTATACTAATGATTATTTGTATTTTTTTTGGTCTGCTTGTCCCGGTATTATTATTTAAATTATCTGTCAGATTAAATATGCAATGGATTTTTTCTTTAGAGGACAAAGAACAGAATCCTGCGAATGCAAAAATGAATGTTGCCCAAACAAATTCAACTAGCTGATGGATCAAAAGAAGATAAATGATTGGGTGAAGCCTGGAATTTACAGTGGATTACAAAAAGCGTCGATTCCTTTATTTGGGTTATTAAGTACAATGTTGCTGGCACATAAAATTTTAAGTAAATCCGACATGGGGGTTTGGGTTTTATTCCTTGTTGTAACTTCTTTTGCAGAACTTTTTAGAAGCGGTATTGTGCGCACCTCATTAATTAAATATTTAAATTTTAGCCAACCAGGTGACCAACGTATGGTACTTTCAGCTGCTTTTTTTCTCAATGCTGCCATCACCTTGATTCTTTGTTTTGTTTTATTTTTCGGCTCGAGGGAAATTGCTCTGCTTTTAAAAGCCCCTGAACTTGATCCTATGCTGCGAATTTATGTAGCTACCCTTTTTGTGCTTATTCCTTTTTCTCATTTTGAATGGTTTATGTATGGCAAATCAATGTTTAAAGCTATTCTAGTAATATATGTGGTGCGGCAGGGTAGTGCGTTAGTGGGAATGCTAATTTATTTTCTTATAGTTGGGTCAGCTTCATTATCTGCTCTGGTATTTATTTATTCGGCCGGGATAGTTTTAGGCTTAATATGCGGGTTTTATTTTGTAAAACAACATTTGGATTTAAGATTTGATTTGAAAAAAAACTGGCTTTTGCAATTATGGAATTATGGCAAGTTCGTTTTTGGCTCTAATGTCGGCACATTAATTTTTCGAAATGCAGACCAGTTTATGCTCTCAAATATAACAGCTAATACTTCTCTTGTTGCATCTCAGAATATTGGTACGCGCATTATGAATATTGCGGATATCCCATCACAGGTTATTGGGGATATTCTTTTTCCAAAGAGCTCTAACCCTGACCTGTCTGGCAATACAAGCCGTATAAAATATTTTTATGAAAAGGCAGTTGGAGCTTCACTCTCTTTTATTTTACCTTTTATTTTAATGGTGGTTATTTTTCCTAAGCCACTTTTATTTGTTTTGGCAGGTGATAAATATTATGATGCAATACCGTATCTCCGACTGATTTCCATAACCGCAATATTTCTTGCTTTTTTAAAACAATGGGGCGTCATCATTGATTCAACAGGCAGGCCGCAAGTGAATTTTATGATATTAATGTTGCTGGCAGCATTAGAAGTAAGTTTTTGTTTTTTATTCATTCCACACTATGGACTTGAGGGTGCAGCATATTCCCTGGTCTCAACACATTTCCTTGGTTTTATAATCACCCAATGGTTACTTAACCGCTATTTTAAAATTAGTTTTGTTAACTGCTTTAAATACGCTTTTCAGTATTATCCGACATTATATAAACTGGTAAAGAAAAAAGCCTTCGTTAAATTTAAATAGATATGAAGAACAAATGTGTGATCATGTTTGGCTTACAATCATGGGATATTGAAATTGGAAGTAATTTTAAAAATATAGCCCGAATCATAAGTTCGCATAATCGTGTATTATATGTGAACAGGCCGCTTGATAGTATAAGGCGAGTGCGACATTTTAAAAATAAAGAAGTTTTACAGCGCCTGGAAAGCATAAAAGGTAATTCAGATGCAATAAAGGAGGTAGAAAAAAATATATGGGTTCTTAATCCCAGGGTCATCTTGCTTTCCATTAATAATTTGCCTTCAGGAAAGGTGTATAATTTTCTGAATAAAAACAATAATAGGAAACTGGCAAAAGAAATTCTTCATTTCAGTGAACAACTAACTTTTAAAGATCCTTTACTTATAATTGATAACGATTTTTTTAATGGATTATATCTTAAAGAATATCTGAAGCCTGCCCTATTTATTTATTATCTACGCGATTTTTTATTATCCCAAAAATATTTTAAACGACATGGAAAACGTGCTGAACCTTTAATAATTAAAAAGGCTGATGCTGTATGCACTAATTCATTATACTTAAAAAATTATGCGGAAAAATATAATTCGGAAAGTTTTTATGTAGGCCAGGGTTGTGAAGTAGACGATTTTACAAAACAAGGTCAACCACTACCTAATGATATGATTTCAATCTCATGCCCTGTATTGGGATATTGCGGCATGCTTACATCAAAAAGGTTAGATATTGGCTTAGTTGAATATATCGCTATTAATAATCCAAACTGGAACCTTGTTTTGGTAGGTCCGAGCGATAAGGAATTTTCAGAATCAAAATTACCTGAATTAAAAAATGTTTTTTTATTAGGCTCGAAGCATCCCTGGGAGTTGCCTGCTTATGTGAGACATTTCGATGTTTGCATTAACCCTCAACTGATAAACCAAATGACAATTGGGAATTATCCTCGAAAAATTGATGAATATCTTGCCGCGGGAAAGCCTGTAGTTGCAACAAATACTGAAACAATGAAATATTTTGAACACGTAGTATATTTATGCGATAATAAGGAACAATATGTTTCTCAAATACAAAAAGCATTTGAAGAAAAAGATGATATCATAAAAAAAGAGGAAAGAATTGCATTTGCCAAATCACATACATGGGAAGCCTCTGTCGGGAATATATATAGTGTAATAAATAATATAAGCCGTTAAAGATGAAAAATGTAAATTTTGATGAAAGCAATGATGAGATGAGAAGTTCAATACTCACTGAAATTCTTTCTTTATTGTTAGTTACTGTTGTATTAGCTTCCCTGTTCGTAAAAATTTTATTCGGCTAATCTATGTTTGCGCAAAAGAAACCTTCGTTTTTACAACATATTACTAACTGGCTTAGAAGGGAATTTTTTATTAAGACCCTCATTTCACCTGCTGGAATAATTTTTATTAGTGCAATCAGTATTGGCGCAGGGTACTTAGCTTATTTAAACCTACCTATCATCACATTTGCTATAACAGCTGGACTTGCCGGGATCATTATTTTATATTATTGTCTACTGAAACCATTGACCGGTTACTACCTGGTGACATTACTAGCTTTTTTTGCATTTTATCCCAACCATATTTTAAATAGAGAGTTACCCTTAAGTACTTTGGTAGAAGTGCTTTTATGGTTCGTATTTCTTGGTTCGTTTTTTCAAAAGAGAAACAGAACTGAGAATAATTATAATTCCTTACTTTCTACTGCCGTCTCCATAGTATTGATTATTTACACACTATTTCATGTAGTAGAATTTTTCAATCCGGACCTGGGCAGGCGGGAAGGGTATTTTTTTGTAATGAGAAAATTTCTTGTTTTTATTTTTATTTATATCATGGCCTACCGTCTGATTGATACACCACTTAAACTCAGATATTTTTTTAAATTTTGGATAGTCATGTCATTTGCAGCAGCGGCATATGGTTGTTATCAGCAATGGTTTGGGTACCTCCCCATGGAAATGAGATATATTCGGAGTGACCCTATTGAATACCAATTAATGAATCAGGGAGGCGTTCTTCGCAAATTTTCGTTCCTCTCTGATGTCGTATCATTCGGTGTTCTTTCCGGATCAATGGCAGTTTTAACTTTGATTTTTGCAATTAATGAAAAGAATAAAAAAGTAAAATATAGATTATTCTTTGCTGTTTTAATTATGGCATTAGGAATGTCATATTCCGGCACACGTACGACCACTGTAATATTACCATCAGGCATAGCTCTGTATCTTTTAATGACTATTAAAAGCCGAACCACACTAATCACTTTGTTTGTGTCGGTTATGATTGGGTTCTTTATCATGTTTGCACCAATAGATAACCCATCATTAAATCGGATACGAAGTACATTCAATTCAAATGATCCTTCGTTGAATGTAAGAGATGTGAATCGTCATTATATTCAACCTTATATTTATGCACATCCAATAGGTGGCGGCATTGCTACCAGTGGCGTTCCTGGTAGAAGATTTAATCCAACCCACGCCCTGGCAGGGTATCCTCCAGATAGCGGATTATTACAAATCGCCATGGAAATGGGACCTATAGGCCTTGGCCTCACTCTGTTATTTTACTTGGCGATATTGTATCAGTGTATTCATTATTATTTTAGAATGAAAAACCCCCGATATAAACTGTATGCGGTCGGTATTGCTGCAACACTGTTTTCTATTATGATTACGCAGTATGCCCAGGTTTCCATTGGTCAGATTCCCGGAGTTTTCTTTTTCATGTCAACTATTTCTTTAATTAAAAGAATTAAAGAGTTTGATGAAAAGGAACAATCTTCCTGGCCGGTGGAGCAATCGCAGGATAAGTTTGTACTTTCGTAATCATTTTGCCAACTCAATAAAAATTTATGAGAAAGATCATTTTCGTTATTTACTTTTCAATTTGCGTTCTTGGACTTTTCGCGCAAAGAATTAACCAGGTACCCGATAGTTTGAGAAAGAAACCCGTAGAACCTGTAAGAGGTAAGATTTCAAAAGTAGATCCGGCAATAAATGATAAACCAGTCACGGCAGATGATGAAATAAAAACCAGATTGATCAAATTGGCTACAGCCAATCCTCAAGTAGCAGTTGACAACGCAAATGTTGAAATAGCCTTATTAAATCGAAAAAAAGCCTCTACTAGTTGGCTTAGCTCCTTAAGTGTAGGTGGTAATGTAAATGAATTTGTCATTAATAATTCTCCTGCAGCAAATTTTTTTCCCAAGTATAATTTTGGCGTGGCAATTCCCTTTGATATTTTCGCGAAAACGTCGAACGAAAAACGGGTCGGTGATGAAAACATAAAGATTGCAAGGGCGTTGAAAATTCAGAATGAAAATGCATTAAAGTCTGAAGTACTGAGCAGGTATGAAACTTTCAAAGAACAAAAGGATTTGCTCGCACTTCAAAATATAACGGTTGCAAATAATTTAAGCGATTACCAGGCAGCCCAAAAGAATTTTGCAGATGGCGTAATAACAATTGAAGATTTAAATAAATATTATCAGGGATACGTTGCTGAAAAGATTAAAATAATAAGTACTACAAAAGATTATAATATTGCCCGGATTCGTTTGGAAGAATTAATTGGAATTCCAATTGAAAATGCTCTTCAGGGATTATATACAGATTAATAAAAATTAACAAACTTTTGGATATTTTTTATTATCTCATTATCAATGAATTATGAGCGAATATGGCATTTGGGGTATTGTGGTAATAAAATGTGTATAAAAATACCCACACCTTATCTCATAATTACTTTTTTTTGCCAAAATTTTTAAAGAGAAAAAACGTTGTAAACTTCGGTTAGATGTTATTTTTTTAAAAATTCTAATTATCCTATTTTTTAGAAATACAAGTCTCAATTATAAAGTGTCTGATTCGCACAATTAAATCAAGATGGATATTTCCAAAAAAAAAATCCAAATAAGAAAAACCACTTTTAATGCGCATTAATTTTCTTCGGGCAATTTTAGCAATTCTTCCAACTTTCTTTTTTGTTAACAATTCCAATGCCCAGCAAACTCTTGAAAAAATCGACGGATGGAATGCATATGTGCATTTACCCGATGACTATGACCAAACTGGTAGTGCGACATATCCAGTGATCATTTTTTTACCGGGCATCGGCGAGGTTGGGTCCTATGCTCCGGCGGTTATTCAAAATGGCCCTGGTCATTTTATCGCAGCAGGAGATAAAATGCAATTTACAGTGAACGGACAAATAGTAAAGCCTATCGTCATTTCGCTACAACCATTAACCGCATGGCCAACCGCCCCAACTATTCATACAAAAATCGATTCTATAGTAAAAAGATACAGGGTAGATATAAATAGGATCCATCTAACCGGCCTTTCCATGGGAGGTTGGGCAATTGAAAACTATGTGGATGGTTATACACCTTTGTATACTAACCGAATTGCCTCAATGGTATCCATGAGTGCTCCCGGACCAGATAATGGTAATGCTAGTATGAGTATATATGCGATTGCTGGTGGAAAATGGTGGGGCTTTGAGGGTACGCTTGATTACCGGTCGATGGATGTGATACGCGACGCTATGAATAATGCCGTAGCTGGATCGGCAAGGTATTATAATTATGTGGGTGGGCACTGTTGTTGGAATACGTGGTATGACCCAAGTTGGAAAGATACAGATGGAGAAAGTATTTATACCTGGATGCTAAAACAATCTAAAGGTGGTCTTCCCACTAACCTTAGTCCTACTGTCAATGCGGGTGCGGATCAAACAATTACACTGCCAACAAACTCTGTTTCATTAAATGGTATAG
>JBDTXP010000040.1:0-15490 GCA_040006135.1 Ginsengibacter sp.
CACCGCCTGGATAGAGATACCAGCGGTATTATTTTATTTGCTAAAAATGAACATTCACATAAATATCTAAGTGCAATTTTTGAAAAACGGACTATTCAAAAAACATATTCAGGTATTGTAAAGGGATCTATGCCCTTTAACCATGGCATGATCGATGAACCTATTATGGAACATCCTTTTCGTAAAGGCGAAATGACCATACACAAGAAAGGTAAACTCTCGCGTACGGAATATGAGGTGGTTAATGATTTTGGAATTTATTCCCTTGTAAAATTTATTATTCATACAGGCCGCACACACCAAATAAGGGTACACGCCCAACATATAGGACATCCTTTGGTAGGCGATAAAATATATGGTGATGGAAAACCAGTATTGCTTTCTTCTTTTAAGAAAAAATTTAATCTAAAAGAAGATGCAGAAGAAAAGCCTCTTCTTAATCGCCTCGCGTTACATGCCTCTTCACTTAATTTTAAAAACGAAAATGGTGAAGAATTTTCACTGGAAGCTCCACTGCCAAAAGATATGTATGCCCTGGTTGAGCAATTGAAGAAGAGCGGACGCTCAAAGTCAAAATAAATTTTTCAAAATCTAATTAACATCTGGTTGAGGAGTAAAGCGTAAATAAGGTTTTACTACTCTTACACCCTTAGGGAATTTTTTAATTGCATCTTCAGTGGTAATAGAAGTGCCCACAACAACATCATCATTATATTGCCAATCAGCAGGTGTTGAAACATTGTGGTTGGCTGTAAGTTGTAAAGAATCAATCACCCTTAAAACCTCATTAAAATTTCTTCCTGTAGACGCCGGGTAAACGATCATTAATTTTATTTTTTTGTCTGGGCTGATTATAAATAATGACCGTACTGTAGCTGTTGCGGAAGCGTTAGGATGCAGCATTCCATATAAGTTTGCCACCTTTTTGTCAGCATCTGCGATTATCGGAAATTGGACAGTTACATTTTGAGTTTCATTAATATCCTTTACCCATCCCTGGTGGCTATCCAAAGGATCTACACTTACTGCAATCACTTTTACATTACGTTTATCAAATTCATTTTGCAGTGCCGCAGTTCTTCCTAATTCTGTGGTGCAAACCGGTGTATAATCAGCAGGATGTGAAAAAATTACACCCCAGTTATTACCTAAAAATTCATAGAAATTAATTCTTCCTTCAGTAGTTTCTGCGGTAAAATCAGGGGCAGTATCGCCTAATTGTAAACTCATAATTGTTGAAATTTATTTTTAATAAAGGATCACAAATATAGTTACTAACACATTTATACAAGCGTTATAAATTTTGATATAATTCCAGCAGGCCTTCGGGAAGCGAAAGGATTAAATGTTTTTTTTTCTTGTCTATTTTTTTTATAAAGTCTTCGTGTACAGGAATTAATAATTCCTTTTCATTATTCATGATTTTACAAAGCACCTGGTGCGGTTGTTCAATTACTTCAATTACATCTCCCACCGGCGTATTTTCATTAAAAAGCGTATAGCCTAAAAAAGATATAGGCGCATCTGCAGACACGAGCTCATTAAATTCTTTTTCTTTAATCCAGATTTGTTTTTTGACTAAGGTTAATGCTTTTGCCCGATCATCTATACCTTCAAGTTGAATCAGAGATTCATCATCGCTTTTACTTTTCTCCGATACAGGAAACCAGGGCAAAAAAGTTTCTTTTTGCTCCTCAATAAAATACGTTTGAATTTTACTAAATGATTTTTTTTTGCCGAGGTGATGCTTTACTAATAATTCACCATTCAGCCCATGGGCAGCTACAATTTTCCCAATATTGATATAGGTATCCATACCACCAAAAATATCAATAATTATTTTATAGAATTATACTCCCATATACTCGCGAAGCAGGTCGCAACGGGAAACTGTACGAAGTTTGGTAAGGGCTTTATCTTTTATTTGCCTGACACGTTCTCTTGTGAGGCAATATTTTTCACCAATATCTTCCAGGCTTATCGGTTCAGTGCCACCAATTCCATAGAAATAACATATCACTTCTTTTTGACGGGGTGTAAGTGCAGTCAATGAACGTTGTATCTCTTTCTTTAGAGAGTCATCAAAGGTTATAAATTTATCGGCACTTTCTGCATTGTCGTTAGTCATTACGTCCATCAGTGTGCTTTCTTCACCATCACTTAAAGGAGAATCCATGCTTACATGGCGTGAAGCAACACGCATAGTTGCTGCTACTTCTTCACTATCTACGTCAAGATAAGTTGCAACTTCTTCCGGTGTTGGGCTACGCTCAAATTCCTGCTCAAGATGTTGTATAGCACGGCTGATGCGGTTTGTAAGACCTACCTTATTTAAAGGAAGCCTTACAATACGACTCTGTTCTGCCAAAGCCTGCATAATACTTTGCCTGATCCACCATACACCATAAGAAATAAACTTAAATCCACGGGTTTCATCAAAACGTTGAGCCGCTTTGATTAATCCAAGATTCCCTTCATTTATAAGGTCGGGTAAGGTAAGACCCTGGTTTTGATATTGTTTTGCCACAGAAACGACAAATCGAAGATTTGCTTTCGTGAGCTTGTCAAGTGCTTTTTGATCACCTTGCTTAATTAATACAGCAAGCTTCACTTCTTCTTCAGGTGTGATTAGCTCTACGCGGCCTATTTCCTGGAGATATTTCTCCAGGCTCTCACTTTCACGATTGGTTATAGATTTTGAAATCTTTAATTGTCGCATACTCATACAGAGGTTTTGTTTGGGTTATCAGAATTGTTAGTATATGGTCTATTCTGAATAGCAAACGTAATTTAGACTGAATATAGTATGTTTCCAAAAAAAATATTATTTATTTGTAACATTTGAATTTGACTAAACTTCTAAAAAAAAAATTAAATATTTTTTTGAATAAAATAAAATTCTGTGCTGATAGAAGATTAATTCTCTATTATTGCACATAAAGAGAAAAAGAATAATGTAAAATGAGTAAAAAAATTAAGTACACCACTGAATATCCCGTAAGGTGCTCCCCGGTTATACTCTATGAATTTTTATCCACCTCATCAGGCCTCCAGGAATGGTTTGCGGATAAAGTATCTGATAGTGATGGAATTTTTAATTTCTCATGGTCAGGCTCTGCAGAAAACGCTGAGGTATTAGAGAAAGAAGAAAATAAATACATCCGCTTCCATTGGGAAGATTCACCAAAAGATGAATATTTTGAATTTCGTATAGAAAAATCCGAAGTGACTAATCAAACAATTTTAGTGATTCATGATTTTGCAGAAAAAAAAGAAATAGCAGACCAATCCCTTTTATGGGGTTCACAGGTTAAAGAATTGTTCCACCGGTTGGGTGGTAATTAGTGCATAAAAAAGAGACAATTTCATTAAATTTTTTTTGAAAAAATTCCGGCACCATTTCCCAATCAGCTACGTTGATCTTTGCTGCAACTTTAAAATATTTTTCCTGCAATTGATTTTTATTTAAGTCAATTTCCTCATAGCCATCCCACTCCTGGTTCCATTCATCAGAAGAAATATTTATTGAAAAATTTTTCTCTTCATAATATTCCAGCCATTTTCTAAAATCAGCATCGATCGATAAGTATTTCCCGGAGAGATGCAATGAAATAATAAAATAATTTCCCCACAAAAAAAAACATCGCACGCAAAAAACATCCTTCTTTCCAAAATTGGCAGGATAATCCAGGACCACAAAAGGGAGGCCTTTAAAATTATTTCCTTTTGATATTTTACCACCGCTTGCGGAAATATGTAGAGGAAGGACAGCTTTATTTTCAATAATCCGCTGCCTGAACAATTGATGTATACCTCCGTAAACATTCATAACTTTTTGAATTACCTGATTCTTTATAAGCAGCCATTCCGGATTTATAAGCAGCTCTATTTCCTGTGGTGAAAGGTGTATTTTTGCAGTATTCATTATTTGAAATTACATTAAAAATTTAGGGCAGGTTATCTACTGCATTACACATGTTTAAAAAATTAGACAAATTAATTTTAAAGGCTTTTTTCTGGCCATTCATTGCTACATTTTTTATTACGTTGTTTGTATTTATGATGCAGATCCTCTGGAAATATATTGATGACCTGGTAGGAAAAGGGCTGGATTTTGTAACGCTAATAGAATTTCTGGTGTATGCAAGTGCAACGCTTGTAACACTGGCAATGCCTATATCAATATTGCTATCATCGATTATGACTTTTGGAAAACTCGGTGAAAATTTTGAGTTAGTTGCAATTAAGTCATCAGGAATATCATTGCTTCGTTTCATGCGGCCATTATTTTTTGTTGCGTTACTATTTTCCGGTGTAGCATTTTTATTTGCAAATTATATTGCTCCTGTTGCCAATTTAAAATTTGCTGTTATCTACCACGATATTTATGAGAAAAGTCCGGCATTCGACCTAAAGGATGGAGTTTTTTACAATGGCTTTCGGGGATTTTCTATTAAAGTGGGTAAAAAAGAAAAAGATAAAAGCACCCTAAAAGAAGTACTTATTTACGAGCAAAATTATGGGATTCAGGATAATACAATTATATCTGAAAAAGGAAAAATGACTGTGAGCAATGATAAAAAGTTTCTTCAATTTTTATTACAGAATGGCAATAGATATGAAGAAAAATCCGGAACCAATCCCGGCAAGACAGAATTTATTAACCTGGGTTTTAAGGAATATAATAAACTCTTTGATCTAAGTCAGCTCAATCTTCAAAAGACATCTGATAGTTTGTTTATGAACAACATTCGCATGAAAACAATGAGGCAATTAAATGAAGATTTGGACAGCCTTAGGAAAGTGCCAGACTCAGCATACAGATTAACAAAAACTCAATTAGCAGCCTATATTGATTATGAAAAAACTAATGAAAAAAAACAACCAGATACATCGAAAAAAATATTGTTAGTTGCTAACACTAAAGTAAAAACTTTTAACGACCTGATACCTGATTCATTGCGCTCCGTGGTTTATGAACAAGCGCTTAACAATGTAAATAATGCAAAGAATATCGCTGATGTAGCTGCAAACGATGCCAAATCCCGCAATAGTGATGTAATACAACATGAAATTGAATGGCATAAAAAATTGTCACTTTCCGTAGCGTGCCTTGTCCTTTTTTTTATTGGTGCCCCAATAGGTTCTATCATCCGAAAAGGTGGACTGGGATTACCTTTGGTAACGGCGCTTATTTTTTTTATGATATTTTATTTGCTCAATATATTTGGAGAAAAATTTACTAAGGACGCTGTTCTTCCTCCAATTATTGGCATGTGGCTCCCTGTGATCATACTATCACCAATAGGATTTTTTCTCACATACAAGGCTATGCATGATTCTCAACTTTTCAATAAAGAATTTTATTACAGGCTGCTCAGAAAATTTAATAAAAATCAAACTAATCCCTAAATAGACTCAGCCTTTGCAATAGAAGTATCGTAAGAAAAGATACAACCAAAACAAAGGCTGATATTTGAAAAGCAATCTGGTACAAATGTAAGGGAACATTTGATTTTCCTGTTGCTAATCTGGCAAAAAAATATGGATCAATTGTTAAACTTTTTTGTGGGCCAATTATTTTAAAAGGCTAATTTCGTCAGTATACATAAAAACAAAAAAAATAAATTATTGTATGGAAGTATGGAAAGAATACCAGGAAAAAAACAAAGATCGTTTTCTAAATGAAATGATGGAATTGCTTCGCATCCCTTCTGTGAGTGCAAAAAGCGAACACAAAAAAGACATGCAGCGTTGTGCTGAAGCTGTAAAAAATAGTTTGCTTGCTTCCGGTGCTCAAAAAGCAGAAATACTACCAACTGAGGGCTTCCCTGTTGTTTACGGTGAATATATTGTAGATGAAAACAAACCGACTGTTTTAATTTATGGTCACTATGATGTGCAGCCCGCTGAGCCTTTAGAATTATGGAAAAGTGGTCCTTTTGAGCCTGTAATAAAAGATGGAAAAGTTTACGCCCGGGGATCAGCAGATGATAAAGGTCAATTTTATATGCATGTGAAGGCTTTGGAAACTATGGTGAAAACAAATACAATGTCTACGAACATAAAATTCTTAATTGAGGGAGAAGAAGAAGTTGGTTCACCGAACCTCGCAAAGTTTGTGCATGAAAATAAAGACCTTTTAAAAGCAGATGTGATATTAATAAGTGACAGTTCTATGCTAAGTATGGAAAATCCATCACTTGATGTAGGATTACGTGGACTCTCTTATATTGAAATAGAAGTGACTGGTGCAGACCATGATTTGCATAGTGGAACTTATGGTGGTGCTGTCGCTAATCCGATTACGGTCTTAGCAAAAATGATTGCAAGTTGCCATGATGAAAATAATCACGTTACGATACCGGGTTTTTATGATGATGTTGCCGAGGCCTCTGAGGAAGAAAGAGCATTAATGGCTAAAGCACCTTATGATGAAGAAGCATATAAAAAAGAGGTAGGTGTTCAAAATCTTATGGGTGAAAAAGGATATACCACCAATGAGCGCACAGGGATTAGACCTACACTGGAAATAAATGGTATATGGGGTGGTTACACAGGTGAGGGAGCAAAAACAGTATTACCATCAAAGGCATCAGCAAAAATCTCATCAAGGTTGGTTCCTAACCAGTCATCTCAAAAAATGACAAAATTATTACTTGACTATTTTACTTCGATTGCTCCATCATCGGTTACGGTAAAAGCATTTGAGCATCATGGCGGAGAACCATATCTTACTCCTATACACAGTAAGGGTTATGAGGCTGCCTCTAAAGCAGTGCAAAAAACATTTGGTAAAATACCTGTACCCGTGCGTGGTGGCGGCAGTATCCCTATTTGTACTATCCTGGAAAAGGAGCTTGGAATAAAAATAATTTTTATGGGTTTTGGCCTGGACAGTGATAACCTGCATTCCCCAAATGAAAAATATGGAATAGAGAATTTTAATAAAGGCATTCAAACGATTCCGTGGTTTCACAAGTTTTTTGCAGAGGGATAATAATCTTTAAAATCAGGGCATGTAATTTGACTTAGTAATTTTTTTTAAAATTTAAAACTATTTCAAATGAAAAAATTTCTGTTGATCCTGGTTTTAGCCTTTTCCTTTAGCCTTGCAACACATGCACAGGATAGTAAGGATAAAGTAAAAGAAACCTCTACAGTGCCACAAAAAGTTCACAATACTTTTAGTAAGCACAAAAAACACAATGGCTATAAATCTAAACACAAGCACCATGGCAAAAAACACGTTAAAAAAGTAGATTATAAAAAAGGTACAGTCAAAGACAAAAAGGACGATTAATTAATGTATAGTGGAGATATTCGCTCCTATTTTTGAAAAAATTAAACCCGTGAAAGCGGGTTTTTTTCTAAATCTTAATAATATGAACTCAAGAACAAAAAAGTATTTCAATGCTTCAAAGCAGGGAGATAATAAGAAAAAAGGATCGGCAAATAATGCCGGTTATGACGAACAAAATGAGATCACTCATAAAGCGCCCAAAAAGAATCCTGCGGCAGTTGAATCTAATGATATGAAATCAAAGAAAGTTAAAGCTGAAACCAAAACGATTGAAGGCTAGAATTCTCTCCACAAATTTTTGTTAACCTTCCGGTTTTGTGAAAATATACAGAAAGAAATATCAACTTTTATGAAAAATAAAATATGCTTACGCGCCTGGTATTATTTATAACACTTCTTACCCTTCCCCATATTAATTGGCTTACAGATATAAACAAGGCTGAAACAACAGCGAAGGAGGAACATAAACTTGTCCTTCTAAATTTTTCCGGATCAGACTGGTGCGGACCCTGCATACGATTACACAAAGAGTTTTTTGATGGAGATGCCTTTAATGAATTTGCGGAGAATCATCTGATTCTATTAAATGCAGACTTTCCCAGGTCAAAGAAAAATCAACTTTCCAAAGAACAGCAGGAAAAAAATAATGCACTGGCAGATACCTATAATAAAAACGGGATTTTCCCTCTTACTCTTTTATTAAGTACCGATGGGAAAGTTTTAAAAACTTGGGAAGGTTATCCTTCAGAAACTATTTTGGAATTTATCAATGAAATAAATTCCGTACCTGATGCTCATCAATAACGCTGTTTCCAAAAAAATATCGTTGCATAAGAAAGTGATGAAACTTATGGGTAACCGGTTTGAAATTAGTGTAGTCAGTGATGATGGCGTCCTTGCAGAAAATTATATCGATGAAGCGGTGGGTGAAATAAAGAGAATAGAGAAATTATTAACCACATTTAATGAATCGAGTCAAACAAGTTTAATTAACAGAAATGCCGGGATCAGTCCGGTAAAGGTGGATCAGGAAATATTTGATCTTATTTACCGCGCAAAAAAAATATCTTCAATCACACAGGGGGCTTTTGATATTACTTACGGCTCTATTGATAAAAAACTTTGGAATTTTGATGCAACAATGACAAGTCTGCCCGACCCTGATATTGCAAAAAAATCCGTACGACTCATCAATTACAACAATGTAATACTTGATGATAAAACAACCACAGTATTTCTGAAAGAGAAGGGAATGAGAATTGGATTTGGAGGAATTGGAAAGGGATATGCGGCAGAAAAAGCTAAAGAATTTTTGCATAATAAAGGAGTGGAAAGTGGAGTCGTAAATGCTGCGGGGGATCTTACTACATGGGGCAATCACCCAAATGGTAAACCATGGACGATTGGCATTGCAGATCCAGGTGCAATAAATCATGCCTTCTCTTACCTGGACATTACAAATACTTCCGTTGCCACATCTGGCAATTATGAAAAATATATAATGATTGACGGAAAGAAATATTCTCACACTATAGACCCCAGGACCGGCTTACCTGTACATGGAATTAAAAGTGTAACGATAATTTCACCTAATGCTGAAATTGCTGATGCAATGGCCACGCCTGTAATGGTCATGGGCGTAAAAGTAGGATTGGATTTGATCAACCAAATAAATGGCCTGGCATGCATTATTATTGATGAAAATGATCATCTTCATACTTCCAAAAACATACATATTAAATGATACGATTTAAACTTCTTTTCAAGTTTAGGTATTCCTTAATTACAATTATTACTTTATTAACTGTACTCAATTCATGTACTACAGTGAAGGAGTATCAAAAGAATAAACTGAACGATGCTGAGATGAATTTATCCAGCAGGAAAATAGAAAAGACTGAGCTCAATTTTCAATCATACCGGGAAGGCGCTTCTGGTGCCAACGGCGGTAAAACCGGTGGAGGCTGCGGTTGCAATTAATAAAATTAGGTTTCTAATATGAAAAAATTATTCCTTTCTGTAATTGCAATGTATGTCGGCATACTATCAGCATTTTCACAAGGCAATCCCAACTCTGATTCTGCTTATAAAAAACGCAAGCTAACATTTCAGGAAGCAAACCTCGTTTCCAGTTATTACAATCAGAACGGAAATAATTCAGCAGTGACTGGCGGCATTGGGACAGAAAAACTTTCAGACATTTCCAACTCCATTGATATCACTTTTACGAAGTACGACAGGCGCGGAAGAAAGCATAGTTTTTTAGGGGAGATCGGAGTTGATCATTACACTTCTGCTTCATCCGACAAAATTGATCCTCATACTATTTCTTCTGCTTCACATGCTGACACCAGGATTTATCCTTCAGTAGGATGGACTATGGAAAATGAGCAAAAGGGAACTACTGTGGGCGCAGGCTTATCGTATTCTCAGGAATTCGATTACCAGTCTTTTGGTGCTAATGTAAATTTTGCAAAAAAAACCAATAACAAGATGGGGGAATTTTCTGCAAAACTACAGGGGTATTTAGATCAGGTCACGCTTATTTATCCAATAGAATTGCGGCCGGCAAATGGCGGGCGCAGAGATGAAAATAATTATGCCACCACGCCTCGAAATTCACTAAGCGCCAGCCTGGGGTGGACTCAAATAATTAATAAAAATTTTCAATTATCTCTAGAAGCAGATATAATTTACCAGCAAGGATACCTGGGATTACCCTTTCATCGCGTTTATTTCGCTGATCAATCAGTTCACGTGGAAAATCTGCCTTCGTCAAGACTTAAAATTCCATTAGGTATCAGGGCAAATTATTTTATTGGTGATAAAATAATTTTAAGAAGCTGGTATCGTTATTATAAAGACGACTGGGGAATAAACTCTAATGCGCTACAGTTAGAAACAGTTGTAAAACTCACACCTTTTTTTTCAGTCACACCTTTCTACAGATTTTATCAACAAAGTGCAGTTAATTATTTTGCACCTTATGAAATGCATACCGCATCTGATAAATATTTTACCAGTAATTATGACCTTTCTAAATTCAATAGTGATTTTTTTGGAGCCGGATTTAGAATAGCACCTCCGGATGGAGTCTTCAAAATTTCACACCTTGCATCATTGGAAATCAGGTATGGCCATTACCATAAAACTACAGGTATGAATTCAAATATTATTTCATTGAATTTGAAATTCAAATAACCGCTGTATTTGTTGGTGTTTTGGCAACAAGTGCATTGCTTAATTATTTCAGACAGAAGTTGTGATGAAGGTGCTACGATAGCTGGTTAAAATGCTGATGGTAGGAGGCCATCAAAGGCATGTATCACTTTGCCAAAATAGTATGCCCCATTTTATCTCTTTTCGTTTCTAAATATTTTTCATTGTAAGAATTTGGAGATATTTCCACCGGAACAGATTCAACAATTTCCAAACCATAGCCTAACAGGCCCGCACGTTTCTTAGGATTATTACTGATAAGTTTTATTTTGGAAATATTTAATGCTCTCAAGATTTGTGCACCTACCCCGTAGTCTCTTTCATCCATAGAAAAGCCCAACTCAATATTTGCTTCCACAGTATCCCTGCCCTGCTCCTGTAATTTGTAAGCTTTCAATTTATTTAGGAGGCCAATCCCCCGTCCTTCCTGGTTCATATATAGTATCAATCCTTTGCCCTCATTCTCCACCATCTTCATTGCTGAATGTAACTGATCGCCACAATCACAACGTAGAGAACCTAAAATATCGCCGGTGAGGCAACTTGAATGAACCCGCACTAATACAGGTTCATCATTTTTCCATTCACCTTTTTTTAAAGCCATATGCACATCCCCTGTATTTAATTGAGTGAATGCAATTAGTTCAAAAAATCCAAATTTTGTAGGCATATTCACCCTTACTTCCTCCCGAATAAGTGTTTCTTTCCCTAACCTATAGGCAATAAGATCTTTTATAGAAATTATTTTAAGGTTATGTTTTTTTGCTATTTCAAATAGCTGCGGAAGGCGGGCCATAGTACCGTCTTCGTTCATGATCTCTACTAAGACCCCTGCATCTCCATGACCTGCAAGTTTTGCCAAATCAACTGTTGCTTCTGTATGACCAGCTCGTCTTAATACACCTCCATTAATGGCCCTTAAGGGGAAAATATGTCCGGGCCTGCCGAGGTCTGTCGGTTGAGTCTCGGGATCAATTATAGCCTGAACAGTTTTAGCCCGGTCGTGAGCAGATATACCAGTGGTACATCCATGACCAAGGAGATCTACACTTACAGTAAACGGAGTTGCATGTAGTGCAGTATTTTTATTGACCATTAACTCTAATTCCAAAACCTTACACCGATCTTCTGAAAGTGGTGTACAAATAAGACCCCTTCCATGCATGCTCATGAAATTAATAATTTCAGGAGTCACATTTTTTGCAGATGTTACAAAATCGCCCTCGTTTTCCCGATCTTCATCATCTACTACTATTATAAGCTTGCCATTTTTTATATCATCAATAGCGTTTTCTATTTTATCTAACATGAATAAAAACTTTTATGCAAAGATACTAACGATGGACTTATTTTTATTTTAAAGGTTGTAATCGCAATACACGCTGGTGCTGACTTTCTTGCTTAAGATAAAATAAGTTTACTCAGATTTAAACTGTAGTACAATTTCACATATTTAAAAATTCATGACATGCAGCAAAGAAGCCAATAAAATTGCCTATAGTGTTAATAAATGTTATTGCCATTAACGTTTTATTTACTTTCTTTGCAACCATAAAAAAACTAATCAATATGAAGTTTAAAAGAATTCTACCATTACTTATTGCTGTACTTCTTGCTCCACTATTTATGATGGCACAGGTAACGACCAGTAGTATTACAGGTTTTGTAAAATCAACAACGGGTGACCCACTAGATGGCGCTACAGTAACTGCCATTCACCAACCTACAGGTGCTAAGTACACCACGCTTACCAAACGGGATGGTAACTTTACTATTCCAAACACCCTAATAGGTGGTCCTTTCGAATTGACTGTTGAATATGTAGGGTATCAACCTCAAAAAATCGAAGGCATCTCATTGAAACTTGGTGAACCTTACATTGCTGATGTAACGTTATCTTTAAAAACTAATACCCTAACTGAGGTAACAATAGCAGGAATAGGCCGCACAACAGTTCAGAAAACTGGTGCCAGCACTAATTTTAACGCTCGTCAAATCGCAAGCCTTCCTTCATTTTCAAGGAGTGTAACAGATTTTACCCGTCTTACACCCCAGGCAAATGGAAATAGTTTCGCGGGTCGTGACGGACGTTTTAATAATCTTCAAGTTGATGGCGCGAATTTGAATAACAACTTTGGTCTTAGCTCAGACCCATTACCAGGTGGCGGCCCAAGTCCTATTTCAATTGATGCATTTGATGAGATTTCTGTAAATATTGCACCCTATGATGTAAGGCAATCTGGATTTACAGGTGCCGGATTGAACATCCTTACCAAAAGCGGTACGAACACTTTGCATGGTTCTGCTTATGGTTATTATCGTGACCAGACCTTTAATGGTAAACATGCAGGAGATGTTACATTAACGCCAACTCCCTCTAAGAATAAAGTATATGGTGGAACTCTTGGCGGTCCGATCATTAAGAATAAATTATTTTTCTTCTTAAATGCAGAATGGGAAAATGCTCAGGTTCCTAACTCTAATACCTGGATTCCTACAGGATCATCCGCTTCTGGAATAGCTTCTGCTGCACCAAAAGATTCTCTTGATAAATTCAGAAGTGTTCTAAAAACCAAATATGGATATGATGCCGGCGAATATGATAACAGGCCAAATTACGTAACTAAAAATCGCAAACTCCTTGCTAAAATCAATTGGAATATTAATAATAAAAACAAATTAGTCTTGAAATATTCTGATTTCAAGGGATCTGATCAGGCACCTTTAAACGGAAGCAGCGTTCCCAATAGTGGCGCTGGAGGTTTTACAATTGCCGGGACCACAGTCTCTCAATCACGTTTGCCAAACAACAGGAACAGTACTCGATCTATAGCTTTCTCTAATTCGGATTATGGTTTCAATCATGTCGTTCAATCTGGTACAATTGAATTAAATAGTAATTTTAATAGCCGCATAGCTAACCAGTTGCTGCTTGCTTATACGCATATTAATGATGCAAGATTTAGCTCAGGCGGTATTTTCCCAACAATTGATATTTTCGACGCTGTCGGGAATTTATCAGGAGTTAACAAAGGTAATTATATGAGTGCAGGTACTGATCCCTTCACCAGAAATAATGAAGTAGTAAATAATATAGCTTCCGTAACAGATAATTTCACCTATTTCGCAGGAAGGCATACGATCACAGCAGGAGCTACATACGAATATCAGAAAGTTGGAAATGCATTCATGGGTGGTTCAGAAAGTTATTATATATATAATAGTTTAAATGATTTTGTAACTGATCAAACACCTGCATTTTTCTCTTACACTTATTCATTGGTACCAGGTCAACCTAAAGTATTTTCCGCGAATTTAAAAGTAGGTCAGTTGGGTGTATATGCCCAGGACGAATTCAATATTAATCAAAACTTTAAACTGACTTATGGTGTTCGAGCAGATGTACCAACTTATTTAGAGCAGCCAAAAGAAAATCCCGCTATATCTGCTTTGCAATTTCCTGATCAAAAAGGTGAAATGAAAAATTATAGTACGGGCAAATGGCCAAAGTCTACAGTCTTACTTTCTCCTCGTGTAGGATTCAGATGGAAAGTACCTGGAGAAAATGGATTAGTAATGCGTGGTGGAACAGGGGTTTTTACGGGTAAAATACCTTTTGTTTTCCTCACTAATATGCCGAGCAACAGTGGTGTTTACCAAAATGGTGCAACTTTAAATACACCTACAGCATTAGCAGGTCTTACATTCAATCCTAATCCTGATGCATACCTATCCAAGTTTCCTCCAACGGTTACTGCGAAGGCGCCGGGAAGTTTTGTACTACTTGATCCTAATTTTAAATTTCCACAGGTTTTCAGAACTAACTTAGGAATAGATAAACCTCTGGGTGGTGGCTTCGCTGCTACTTTGGACCTTATTTATACTAAAGATATCAATGCTGTAAAAATGCGTAATGTAAACCTTAAAGCGCCAAATGGTACTTTGACTGGTGCAGATAACAGACCTTACTACCCATCGGGAACACCTGCAGCATCTAAATATGTTAACCCTGATCTTGCCGGAACGGGAAGAGGCGGTACAGTAATCATTTTAGAAAATACTAAAAAGGGATATTCTTTCGCATCGACTGTACAATTATCAAAAGCAATTTCTAAAGGCTTCTTTGGTGCAGTCTCTTACACTTACACCCTGGCAACTGAAATAAGTTCTAACCCAGGATCGCAGGCGACTTCTGCATGGCAATCTATCGTCAACAGAGGAACACCAAATGATGCAGAATTATATAATTCCAATTATGGAATTCCGCACAGGGTAACTGCAAACTTATCTTACCGCTTAGAATACGCGGATCACTTTGCAAGTACTCTTTCTTTATATTATGAAGGGGCTGCTCAATCAAGATATTCTTATATAATAGGTGGAGATATTAATGGAGATGGAAACAATGCATCAGACTTAATGTACATATACGCAAAAGGTTCAGATGTTCCTTTCCAGGATTTCACTCAAACGATTAGTGGTGTTACAACAGTAAAATATTCTATTGCTGATCAACAAGCGGCATACGATCAATTATTAGCCAATACACCATATCTTAAAAAACATGCAGGCCAATACGCTGAAAGAAATTCTGCGTTAACACCATGGTATAATCGTCTTGATGCACGTTTCTTACAGGATTTCTTTGTAAAGGTTGGAAACACAAAACATTCATTACAATTTACCGTTGACGTTGTAAACCTTCCTAATTTGCTCAATAAAGATTGGGGAATCAGAGATTTCTATAATGTCAATAACCCTTTATCATTAAAATCCAGTGCAGGTGCTTCAACACCTAAATTTAATCTTGCTGAAGTAACTCAGGATGGAACTAAACAATTAATTACCAAGCCTTTCATAAAAGCAACTTCATTTAGTACTACATGGAATATGCAATTGGGATTAAGATATTTCTTCTAAATAAATATTTAAACAATAGAAAACCCCGATAACAATCGGGGTTTTTTT
>JBDTXP010000041.1:0-15206 GCA_040006135.1 Ginsengibacter sp.
CCGAAAAAAGGAATCGAAAGAGCCGCACTTCGCGGCAATAATTTACCAAGTTCAAGATTAGCAGCAATATCGAATTGTAAAAAATTATCTTTGAACCGATCATTTACTCTCTGCTCTAATGTACCAAAACCATTAGTATGCGTATTTGCAGATGCAGAAATAGTTCCAAGATCCGCCAACGCAAGATCTACACGAGCAAGAGATGCCCATCCCCCTTTTTCATCCAAAGATGAAAGTCGGAGTTCATTGAACCAAAGTTCACCACACGCGCTGGAAGCATTGGTATTTTCCACACCCATTAACATACCTTTTATTTCACCAAGATTTGGATTACCCATAATCGTGTAGGTCTGGCCGTTAGGTTGCAATTCAGAGAATACTTTGTTGATAGGAGAGCTGCTTAGATTGCGGGCGGTCTTTATTTGTGTAAGAACGCTAAGGTCAAGGTCGAGATTATTCTCTTTGATCCAAAGTGTATCGTTATAAGCATCACTGTTAGGATCTAAACCGGAATTAAGAGGTGTAAGTTTTAAAGGTATGCGCACTTCATAGTAATTACTTACAAAGTCGCTGCCCATTCTCACTACGGCTGTAAGACTATTATCTCCAATTGCAGTTTCAACATTCCTTTCAGCATGTATATACATCTGCAACTTTCTAAATTGCCTAAGGTCTTTATTTCCAAATGTTTGAAAAACAGCTTTGGCATCGTTCTTAGGAAGGCCGCAAAACTGCAGCGTTAATGATTGTTCATTTTGCAAAAGATTTACACCATTGTTACTCAACGTTTGCACCCGCTCTATCTCACGTGGCGTGCGGTAAGGAAGTGGAGAACGTTTATCATTTTCTTCAATATTTACAGCGCCTACATTAAAGTCATCTGTATTCTCAGGTCCATAATTTCCTGTTGAATCCAACTTAAACTGGAACTTTCTCCAGGTATTCCTCACGAGAGCCAGCTTTCCAAAACGCACAGTGGTACTATCTTCAAAACCAGTAAGAAACATTCTTATAAACCTGATAGATTTAAAATCAGGAATGTTACCAATTTTCTTGTTATAAGAATTTATAGGAATACGGAATTGATACCAAGTTTCATTACGTGCACTTCCATCAGCAAGTTTTACTCCTACTACTTTCTTATCTACAATATAATTTGCACCAATGTTCATTGATGGATCAGATGGTGGTTTTAAATTCACCACGTATTGAAAATATTCCTCTGTTTCATTTAAAGTATTATCACGATTTACATCTTCCTGATCTGGGTAAAGTGTAGCCGCGCTTGAATATTGTGAATTATTATCTGCAATTGGAGAATTTCCTTGTGGATTATTAAACTTTTTGTATCGCGCTAAAATGCCCGCACCTTCTGCATCTAATTTATCGCCTCTATAATATTGGTAATTATCAGCAGACGGATCGGCAATCGCATCCTGGTAAACTTTGGAGGAAGTTCCAAAATTGGCTGCCAATACATCCAGGTAATCTATTCTCCTGAAAACTCTTTCAGAACTATCTGTTAATCCATCAAATCCTACGTCCTGGTATGGCCGGTCTTTAGGATCATTGCTAAATGCATTTGTCACCTGAACAGGATTTCTGGGAACAACACCCCAAATAGACTGATCCACCTGTGCCGGTAAATTTGGTGTAGGCAATCCATTTTCATAAAACCTTCTTGAATCCTTAAGTACATCTTCCGAGATATTTCCCAGGTTAATATAAAATTTTCCACCAGATGATTGGTCTGCATTAGGCCTGTCTTCTGTGTTAATAAAAGGATCCTGTACCCAGCATTCAATATATTCTATGTTGGCTGTTTCAAAGTCTGTCTGATCAATATTCCTCATTAATCCACCCCACTTACTTTTAGGACTTACAAATTTTCCACCAGCATTAATCTTTGTAGGATCTGCTTCAAAATTATATGGTCCACGATCTTTCGGATAAAATGAAAGATCAAATGTGATCAGTTGATTTTGACCAAATTCTGTTGTGCGTTGCGGAAATATTTCTGATTGCGAAATTGCACGCACACGCGGATCACTTAAAGCTTTTTTATTTCCTTTTAATGGATTGTTGACATTTTTTGGATCCTGCAAAGTAGGCTCTATCTGGTACCAGGAAAGGCTTGCCCTGTTTTTACCATAATCCAGAGAATTATTTTTTGCTGCTTCAGGGAATAATATATTTCCATTTTGATCTGTAGCTCCTAATGGAGTGGAAGCGAGCACCCAACTTATTGGAGGAAAACGTAAATCAATATCACTCTTGCTACCTTCGAAATTGTCGATGTATATCACTCCATTACTTCCTCTACCAATCTGAGGCGCGTGACCTGGTTTCAAATAAGCAGCCTCTGCATAAGCATTGATGGTAGAAGGAGCAACACTATTAAAGAATGGTAGCTTGTTTAATAATTTTGTAAGTCTGGGTACATTTCTCTTATAGCTAATATCAGCTCCATACATACTATTTCTAATTGGATCTTCTCCATAATCAACTTTAGTAAAAAACGGACGTTCGCTAAGACGTACATAGGTAGCACCAATTGACATCTGCTCTTTAGCAGTATTTTTTGCAAGGTAATCCAACCGTAATCCCATGTAACTTTTCTGCTGCAATCCAAATGATGCATTGTTCTCAAAATTTACCTGGACAGGTAACCCTGCATTTATAATGGCCTGGTTAATTACTTTTATGGTGCCCAGATCATAATTGATTGTATAGTCAATATTTTCACTTAATCGTTGACCTCCGGCAGTTACAGTAACTGAACCTGGTGGGATGTTGTAACCAATACTAATATCAGATGTCGAAGAAGATTTTGCAGATCCTTTCAATAAGAAGCGATCCAGGTTGGGGAATTGTTGTTGTGCTGTCGTTTTGATCGAGTCATACAATGGATAATAAAGACTATCTGCACCTATTGCAGGATTAGAGAAAACCTTTGATGCTATGTCGCGTCCGAAAGGTTGAAGTAGCGGAAATATAACCCTGCTGTAAGGGGAAAGGACTGTGTACCCTTCTACAAAGTCAAATATTCCATCAGGTTGCGGATCATTTTGATTATTTAACCTGTCGAGATTTACTAAAGTGAGAATGGGAGTACCCTGATTGAGATCACCAAAAGGTAAATATCTTTTGGCCCCAAGGCCAGGCTGCTCATACAATACATTCAGATTAAAGTCCTGCCGGTCAAGCGACCCATAACCTACGCTGTACACATTCTTCATCATCAGGTTCCAAATTGGAAGTGCCGGCCGCTGCGATGTTGCTTTAAGTAATTTTAAGAATAATATTTTCTGATTGCTCGTTACAGAATCCGGCGTAATTCCCTGCGAGAATTCGCCTACCTGGTAAATTTTACCGTTATATGAATATTGATAAGCAACCCCCAAAACTTCATCGGGCTGCAGCGGTTGGCTCAATGATAAAAACCCTACTTTAGAATTATAAATGTATTGCGTTGAATCCAGTTTACGTGCAAATGTTTTTTCAAAATCCTGCACGGGACTTAGACCAAGAGCTGTTAGTTGACTGGTAATAAGTGATCCATCCCTGCTATTAGGATTACCTGTTATGAGAGCATATTCGTTATTGGTATTATTGTCAGGAAGAACTCCAGTGGCAATGAAAGGATGAAAAGGATTGCTCTCTCCCAAATCCATCAGTGCAACTATTTCACGGGCATCACGCGTTACGCCATTCTTATTGGTTACCCAAACTTCCATCCTTAAAATATTTACCGGCGTAATAACCGCAGGTAAATTACTCATCACTTTATTAAAATTATTCTTAAAATATTGACCAATTAAGAAGTGACGGTTTTCTTCATAATCATCAGCTTTAAATTCAAACTGCTGTGATGCAGAACCTCCCTGCAAGTTTGCCGTTTGGCGTTGCGATTTTTGGTTGGCCAAAATTCCGGTAATATATAGTTTACCAAACTGCAACTGTGTTTTAATTCCAAATAAAGATTGGGCCCCGGGAATAAGGGTACTGCGCGAAGGGAACGAAACATTACCTGCCTCAAAGCGCTTTAGTATCTCGTCATCTGTGCCCGTATAATCCAGTTTTAGCTGGTTAGTGAAGTCAAAATTAGCAAGCGTATTATAACTAATAGGGAATTTTAATTTATTTCCAATATTCGCATTTACATTGAGTTGCGCGGCCATGTCAAAATCAAACCCTCCATTCTTTCTTGCCCTTTCAGGTAAAGTAGGATTTTTAATATTTTGTCCCTGGTAGCCGGCCGTAATATCTACATTCCCTTGTGGCTGGATATCTATTTTGCCATTACCGAAAAGTCGGTTAAAAAGATTATCGTACACACTTAATTTTGGCTTGACGCGACCACGGTTTAAAATATTAAGCGTATTGGCTCTTTTCTTAAAATAATCATTCTCAGCCCGTCTTGCTTCGATGGATCGGAATTCTTCAGCAGTATAATAAGTGGGCGTGCGATAATATTTATTTCCTATTTTTTCATAAACAATATAATTCTGTGTAGCTGGGTCGTATACAATTGAATCAGTAATGTTGGGTGGCAATTTAAAATCATAAACATTACTTTTTTGATTTAAAAAATCACCACGACGGTCTTGTATAGGAAAATGAAGCGAATCATTGGGAGAAACCTGCGCATACGATGATACCAGGCAGGCAAAAAGCAATACCATTGAAAGAACACATATCCTTATCAACCAAAAACAATCCGGCACTAATTTTCTCTTTAGGGACATCCAGCAAATTTGTAGGTAGATTTATCTCAAATAGCTTTCAGGGCTTTTTTAATTATCGTTTCCAGGTTGGTTTGTATTGTTGGTTCTGCAAGTATAGCTTTTTTTATAGATTGCTCAGCCACAGGCCTTGCAATTCCAAGTGCTACTAAGGCATTTAACGCATCCATCTCCAAAGTATTGCCAACAGACTGAATACCAGGAACTGAATTGGATAACTTACCAACTTTGTCTTTTAGTTCCAGTACAAGCCTCTCAGCCGTTTTTTTCCCGATTCCTTTTACGCTTTCGAGCAACCTTGCATTATTCATTACAATAGCGTTGGTAATTTCTGAAGGTTTCATCCCACTAAGCATCATTCGCGCCGTTGACGCTCCCACTCCGGAAACGCTAATGAGCAATATAAACATTTCTTTTTCAACAGCATCAAAGAAACCATATAACGTATGCGCATCTTCTTTGATCTGTAGGTGGGTGAAAAGTTTTCCCTCTTCTAAATTTTGAACAGATGTGTAGGTGCTTAAAGAAATATTTACTTCATACCCAACACCATTTACATCTACATACACCATAGCAGGTGTTTTATAAACAAATTTACCAGAGAGATAAGCGATCATAATGATTAAAAAAAGGTCGCCAAAAGTAAGTAATTCAGATCAATGAAAATGATATTAAGATAATATTAATAAACGAAGAAGTCGATTTATCAGGATGTTGTATTTTTAACCTCTTAACCAAAAATATTTTTGTCCTGATGACACAAAAAATTTCTGCCGCCATTACCGGCGTGGGTGCATTTGTTCCTGAATATAAATTAACGAATGCCATTCTGGAAACCATGGTAGATACTAACGACGAATGGATAAAAACGCGAACAGGTGTTGAGGAAAGAAGGATATTAAAGGGAGAAAACATGGGCGTTTCTGAAATGGGCGCACCTGCAGTGCAGGAACTTTGTAAAAAGAGAGGTATTGATCCTAAGGAAATAGATTGTATTATTTGTTGTACTGTTACCCCGGATATGACTTTCCCTGCAACCGCAAATATTATTGCATATAAAATAGGTGCTACTAATTGTTTTGGTTTTGATTTGTCCGCTGCATGCAGTGGATTTCTTTTTGGTGTAACCACAGGTGCTGCATTAATAGAAAGTGGCCGTTATAAAAAAGTCGTAGTCATTGGTACTGATAAAATGAGTGGTATAGTGGATTACAGTGATCGTAAAACCTGTGTACTTTTTGGTGATGCAGCCGGAGCTATTTTATTAGAGCCTAACGAAGAGGGATATGGCATACAGGATAGCTTATTAAAAACCGATGGTATAGGAAAGGAATATTTAAAAATGGTTGCCGGCGGTTCAGCCAAACCTGCATCAATAGAAACTGTATTAGCGAAAGAACATTATATTTTCCAGGAAGGCCCTTCAGTATTTAAGTTTGCTGTGAAAGGAATGGCAGATGTTTCTTATGAATTGCTTGAAAGAAATCACCTCACCGGTGATGATATTGCATGGCTTGTTCCACACCAGGCTAATAAAAGAATTATTGATGCTACTGCAAATCGAATGGGTTTGAGTATGGATAAAGTAATGCTTAATATCCAGCGATATGGTAATACAACTTCTGCTACTATTCCACTTTGCCTTTGGGAATGGGAAAAACAATTGAAGAAAGATGACTTGATCGTTCTTGCTGCTTTTGGTGGAGGTTTTACATGGGGTGCTACTTTGATCAAGTGGGCTTATAACACTAATTAAATCTTACACATTAATTTCATTATCATCACCGCACGCATTTCAAAATTTGATATCTCAAAGTCTGGGGAAATTATAAATACTTATTTGGTACTGGATTTAAATTAAACAAGAGACTATTTTCATCAAATTAATCCGATGTTGCTTGTTTAATTACTTTTTTAAGTAATGGATTTATCATCTTTCAAAGATTGGCACTTCTTTAAACCAAGACCGGCTATGATTGCGTATATTGGGAATAGTTTTTGATTCACCTTCATAAATAAAAAATTAAATTATGGACAAGATAGAAAAGATGCATGCGATGGAAAAAATGGTTAGAGAATTAGATGATCTGGTTAACAGCCAGACTTCCATACTGAAAAAAGTGGGACAAATAGAAGCAGAAAATATTAACCTGGGAAATAGTTTATTAGAAAAACAGATACCAGAAATATATGCAAAAGCTGATGAAGGCCTTAACATAGCTACTGCATTGCAGGAAGAATTCACCGCAGCAAAAGATAAATTTATAAAAGACAACAAATTAGATGAAGTGTTGCCTGAGGCTAAATAATTTTACAAATTTTATAATTAATGAAAATAACCTATTTGGTTCTTTGGTCTGTGCTTGCATTCAACCTGGCAGCATGCGCTCAAAAGAAAAGTGATGTCACTAAAGAAAAAACTAATAAAATGGAATGGAAACAATTAACGACAGAAGAAGAAAGGGTAATTGTAAATAAAGGAACCGAATATCCGGGTACCGGAAAATACCTCACTAACCATGAGAAAGGAACTTATGTATGTAAAAGATGCCAATCTCCATTATATACTTCCGAAGATAAATTTGATTCACATTGTGGCTGGCCCAGCTTTGATGATGAAATACCTGGTGCTGTAACCAGAGTAGCAGATGCTGATGGTTCCCGTACGGAAATAATTTGTACTAATTGCGGTGCACACTTAGGCCACGTGTTTCTTGGTGAGCGAGAAACTGCAAAAAATGTACGGCATTGCGTAAACTCTATCAGTTTACAATTTATCCCAGCTTCTAAATAATATTAAAAACAATATGAAATATTATTACGTTCCTGCGTAATAATATTTCTATGTGAAAAATTGAAATCCTAATCATGAAAAATAAGTTGATCCTTTTTACTTTAATCGCGTTTCTCTTATTTTCCTGTAAAGACAAAAATGATGGAATGGTAGCCAATAAAGCAAAGGAAGTTTTAAACGTGGCGTACGGAAATGATCCGTTACAAAAAATGGATGTTTATTTTCCTGATGGATTTAATACAGAAACACCTGTGGTATTTTTAATTCACGGAGGTGGTTTTATTGCGGGAACAAAAGAAGATTTTAAAATGCAGGCGCAACTTTTCCGTGAGCAACAATTTATTACTGTTAATCTTTCTCACCGGCTTATAAATTCCGAAGGATTATTAACATTACCTCCTACGCATATGGCGAGCAATGTAAAAATAAGTGATGAGGTATCGGATATAAACTTAGCAGTACAAAAATATATGCAATCAGCAGCGGATTGGAGTAGTGGTACTAAACGAATGTATATGGCCGGCCACAGTGCAGGCGCTACTTTGAGTATGCTCTACGTTCAGGGCGATTATAATAAAGATGATAAAATAAAAGCGAGTGGAAATTGGGCAGGGCTTACAGATCTTTCTATTCCACACGACAGCCTGCTTCCATATTTAGATCCACGATACATTGAATTATTATATCGATCTACGGGAC
The DNA here is from genome assembly GCA_040006135.1 of Ginsengibacter sp. Taxonomy (GTDB): domain Bacteria; phylum Bacteroidota; class Bacteroidia; order Chitinophagales; family Chitinophagaceae; genus Ginsengibacter. The sequence continues at coordinate 8,239 of JBDTXP010000041.1, forward strand.
AAACACCTGATAAAGCCCATGCTCTTTTTTTTATGGCTGTTAGCCCGTACTGGGTTGCAAATAACAATAAAGGACACCCGAATATTTCTATTTTTCCTGAACGAAATATTATTTTCAATACTGAAGGGGAAGCGGAATTTGCATTAAAGAATACGCAAAACTTTCATACAATGCTTCACAATAAAGGAGTCACAGAAAAATTATCTGTTTACAAAAATGAAGACCATGGTTTCGGCACCTATCCTGATAGTTGGAAAAAATTAATTGCCGAAACGGCAGCTTTTTTTAGAGGAATAAAATAGGTGCAGGAAAGATAACTGTTAGCATTGCATTGCAGCGTTCAGTATTTAGATAGTTTGAAAACCGAAATGCCAGGTTTAACCAGTAATGTCAAAATACTTTTCAGCCATTTCCCTGATATTATCACCTATAGCAAGGCAGGCTGTAGCAGCAGGTGATGGTGCGTTCAGCACATGAATACTATTTTCTTTGTATTCAATTCTAAAGTCATCACGTGTATCACCCATTTCATTCAGTAGCATCGCCCGCACACCTGAGCGCCCGGGCTTTATATCATCCATTGTTAAACAAGGAACAAGCCGTTGCAAAGTTTTTAAAAATAATTTTTTTGAAAAGGCACGTCGATATTCATTTATTCCGAATCGCCAATTCTGAAAAAATAATTTCCAGGTGCCTTTATAACTGAGTGCGTCAAAAGTGTCACGCCAGCTAAAATCTGTTTTACCATAACCTTCTCTTTTAAAAGTAAAAACCGCATTAGGCCCACATTCAATCTCTCCATTAGTCATCCTGGTAAAGTGCACTCCCAGGAAAGGAAAATCCGGATTAGGAACAGGATAAATAAGATTTTTTATTTTATGTTTTGCCTGTTCAGTTAATTCATAATAATCGCCTCTGAATCCAACAACTTTTTCTTTCAATTTAATATGATCCTTTCGTGCAAGCCTGTCTGCCTGCAGGCCACCGCAAAAAATAAGATACCTGCTTCTATAAATATTTTTATTAGTAGATATCATATTTACATCACCTGTATTTTCAAATGAGATCGCCTCCTCATTTAAAACAAGGTGGCTTTTATTGTTGATTGATAATGCGAGCTCCACCATTTTTTCTGTTGCCATCACATAATCAATAATGCCTGTTTCCGGAACGAAAATACCTGCGATGCCTTCGCAAAATGGTTCATGCTCTTTAATTTGTTCAGCATTAATTTTCTGTAATCCATTTAAACCATTGAGAAGTCCTGTCTCATAAATCTTATCAAGGAAAGGAAGTTCAGATGCATCTGTAGCCACTACAATTTTACCACAAACATCAAAAGGGATTTTAAACTCTTCAGCAAATTTCACTAACGCCCTTCTTCCATCTACACAGTTTTTTGCTTTTAACGAACCTGGCTTATAGTACAAACCAGAGTGCATTACACCGGAATTGTTTCCTGTTTGATGGTATGCCAGACGTGGTTCCTTTTCAATTAAAATAATTTTTAAAGATGGATGGTGCTTTTGCAATTGATAAAAAGTTGCCGCGCCTACTATTCCTCCGCCTATAATAGTGACGTCAAAAATTTCGTTTTCCAATTTTTCCTTTTAAAAGTTTGACATTCTGGTGCGCAAAAATAATCCTCTGTCAGGGCTAATCAAAAAAGGAATTTATTTTAGTATCTGTTACAGGCCCATGCGTGTTTAATCCACCTTTTTCTAAAATTAATTTTTTTAAAGAATACCCACGGGTTTATAACTTTTATTTTTATTTACAGCTCCTTTATTTATGGTTTCTTAATTTTATCTCACTTTAAATGAAATATTTCATGAAAGATTAATTATTTCTAAACACAATGTAACATTAAAACCGGACGACGGTATATTCATTGATTACCCGAAGGGCAATAATAAATGGAATTAATAATTCTCAACAACAGCTCACTTTTTTGAAATAAAAAATATGAAAAAAAATATTAAAAAATATAAAGGTTTTGGTAGTACCGCTATTCACGCCGGCCATGAAACCGAAGAAAAATATGCACACCTTACACCTATCTATGCAAGTAGCACTTATGTTTTTGATACGGCAGAGCAGGGCATGCGCCGTTTTAGTGGCGAAGAAGAAGGGTATATTTATGGAAGATGGGGGAACCCGACAATTACGGAAGCAGAAAATAAAATTTCTGCGCTTGAAGCTTTTGGTGTTGAAGACAATGGCCAGCCATTAAAATTAAAATCTTTATTACATGCAAGTGGCATGGCCGCAATCAGTAATTTATTATTAGGAACGCTAAAGAAAGGAGATAAAATTTTATCGCATTACTCACTTTATGGTGGTACGCAAGAACTTATGAACAAGGTTCTTCCTGAATTAGGAATAGAATCCGTAATTGTTGATCTAAGAGATTTAAAGAAAGCAAAAGATGCGATAAAAAAAGATGCAAGTATCAAAATGTTGTATCTCGAAACGCCCGCTAATCCAACTATACAGTGCGTAGATATTGAGCAGCTAACAAAACTGGCAAAGGAAAATAATATTTTAGTGGCGGTTGATAATACATTTGCAACTCCTTTTCTACAACAACCATTTAAGTACGGAGTTGATTTTGTACTGCACTCAACTACCAAATTTTTAAATGGTCACGGAACGGCTATTGGTGGCGTTTTGGTAGGAAGGAATATTGAATTGATGAATGGTAAAATGCTAAAAGTTCATAGGTTGTTGGGCGGAAATAGTAATTCTTTTGACGCTTTCTTACTCACGCAGGGAATAAAAACACTTGAAGTAAGAATGGAAAGGCATTGTACTAATGCAATGAAAGTAGCTAATTTTTTAAAACAGCATTCTGAGGTAGCGAGTGTTAATTACCTGGGGCTTCCTTCCCATCAGGATTATGAAATAGCGGAAAAACAAATGAAGCACCCGGGAGCTTTACTGAGTTTTGAATTAAAAGGAGGTCTGGAGGCAGGAAAGATATTCATTGATAAATTACAAATGTGCGTACGTGCAGTATCGTTAGGGACATGTGATACACTCCTTTCGCACCCCGCTTCCATGACTCATTATGGCGTGCCTGAAGCAGATCGTATTAAATATGGCATTAGCAATGGTTTGATAAGAATGAGCGTTGGAATAGAAAATATTGATGATATTTTAGCAGACCTGGGTCAGGCTTTGGAAGGTCTGGAAAATAAAAAATTAAAAGTAAAAAATTAAAAAAAATAAATGAGCATCCAGATAAGGCGTGCAGAAAAAGCAGATTGTAAAAGTATCATGAATCTTATTCAGGAACTGGCAGACTATGAAAAAGCACCGGGTGAAGTTACAGTTGAGTTTGATCATTTTGTCAACAGTGGGTTTGGGAAAAACCCTGTGTGGTATGCATTTGTAGCACAAGAGGATGATCTTGTGATTGGTTTTGCTCTTTATTATATCCGGTATTCTACATGGAAAGGTCAACGTATGTACCTGGAAGATATCCTCGTTACCAACTCACATCGCGGTAAGGGCGTAGGAAAGTTATTATTTGATCAATTAATAAAAGAAGCCTGCGAAAAAAAATTAAGTGGCATGGTGTGGCAAGTACTTGATTGGAACGAGCCTGCCATAAATTTTTATAAAAAATATGATGATGTGAAGTTTGATAATGAGTGGGTAAATTGTAGTTTACCAACTTAATAACTCCAAAAGATACTAATTAAATAATTATGGAAGAAAAGATAATAATGGGTTCTGAAAATATATTGAGGGTTCCGGATCATCCCGTGATTCCTTTTATAGAAGGCGATGGAATAGGGCCGGATATCTGGAAAGCAAGTGTAAAAGTTTTTGATGCCGCAGTTGAAAAAGCATTTGGCGGTAAAAAAAAGATTCAATGGTTGAAGGTTCTTGCGGGTGAAGAAGCTTTTAATAAAACCGGAGATTGGATGCCTGCGGAAACTATGGACGCATTCCGCAAATATTTAATTGCTATTAAAGGCCCGCTAACAACACCGGTGGGTGGTGGTATTCGTAGTCTGAATGTCATGTTGCGTCAAGACCTGGATCTATATGTATGCCTCCGTCCAATAAAATATTTTGAAGGAGTTCCCAGTCCCATGTGGCAACCGGAAAAAGTGAACATGGTTATTTTCAGAGAAAACACTGAGGATATTTATGCCGGAATTGAATATATGACCGGCACACCTGAAGCAACAAAATTGTTGCACATTTTACAAGATGATTTTAATGTAAAAAAAATTCGCTTCCCTGAAACAACTTCGATAGGAATTAAAGTAGTTAGCAAAGACGGTTCTGAACGATTAATTCGTGCGGCAATTAAATATGCCATAGAAAATAAATTACCTTCTGTTACGCTGGTGCATAAAGGCAACATCATGAAATTTACCGAAGGTGCTTTTAAAAACTGGGGCTACGAATTGGCAGAGCGTGAATTTAAAAATTATGTATATACCTGGAATCAATGGGAAGCTACTAAAAAAGAAAGAGGCATAGCTGTGGCTGATGAGGATATGCGAATTGCAGGAATTGGTGGCAAAGTGATCATTAAAGATTCCATTGCGGACAATTTTCTTCAGCAGGCATTGCTGGCACCACAGGATTATTCTATTATTGCTACACTAAACTTTAATGGCGATTATATCAGTGATGCGCTCGCTGCGCAGGTTGGCGGGATAGGCATAGCGCCCGGCGCAAATATTAATTACTTAACCGGAAATGCGGTATTTGAAGCTACGCACGGCACTGCACCCAAATTTGCCAATACAGATAGCATGAATCCATCATCACTTATACTCAGCGGAGTGATGATGCTGGAATACATGGGCTGGCGTGATGCTGCAGAAATGATCACTAATGCAGTGGGGAAAACGATCAGGAATAAAACAGTCACCATTGATTTTTACAACCTGATGAAAGGCGCTACCCTATTGAAAACAAGTGAATTTGGCGAAGAAATCATTAAGAATTTGTAAATAACTGATGTGTATAGATTTGCTTATATTTGTGTATAAAAAAATTTTATAAAATGAGGACAAATATAGATATAGATGATGATTTAATGAAAGAAGCTCTTCGACTCACTAAATTAAAAACTAAAAAAGAAGTTATAAACAGGGCATTGGAAGAGTATGTGAAATACCAAAGAAGACTTCAATTATCTTCTCTACAGGGCAAAGTGAAATGGATCGGCGATTTAGACAAAATGAGAAGAAATGGATAAAGTTGTTGTGGACAGTTCAGTTTGGATTGATTTTTTTAATAGAAAAAGTTCATTTCAAATTAATTATCTTAAAAAAATACTTAATGATAGCTCCACTTCTTCACCGGTAATTATGCTACCCATTATCCTCCAGGAAGTATTACAAGGAATAGAAAAGGATTCATTTTTTAAATTGGTAAAAGAAAATCTTGAAGGATGCGATTTTCTTTATTATGAACCTTATGAACTTGCAATTAAAGCAGCGCAGCTATATAGGTCCTTACGTTCAAAAGGAGTCACTATAAATAAAATAAACGATTGCCTGATTGCTTCAATATGCATTGACTATAAAATTCCTTTATTTCATAATGACAAAGATTTCGATAAAATTGCAAAACATACTTCATTAAAAATTTACAAAAATAAAGAATGACAAAAATTAAAGTAGCGAACCCTGTAGTGGAATTAGATGGTGATGAAATGACCCGTATCATTTGGAAATTTATTAAGGAAAAATTAATCCTTCCTTATGTTGATGTTGATATTAAATATTTTGATCTGGGCATTCAACATCGTGATGATACTAATGACCAGGTTACGATAGATGCCGCTAACGCTATTAAAGAACATGGCGTAGGAATTAAATGTGCTACAATCACACCTGACGAAACACGTGTGAAAGAATTTGATTTGAAACACATGTGGAAAAGCCCAAATGGAACTATAAGAAATATATTAGACGGAACAGTTTTCCGCGAACCAATCGTTATTAAAAATATACCACGGCTTGTTCCCAATTGGACAGCACCAATCATCATCGGCCGCCATGCTTTTGGTGATCAATATCGTGCAACTGATACCGTAATAAAAGGAAAAGGAAAGTTGACAATGACCTTTACACCTGAGGATGGCGGCGAGATACAATCTTTTGACGTTTATGATTTTAAAGGGCCGGGCGTAGCATTAAGCATGTACAATACAGATGAAAGTATTATAGGATTTGCACGAAGCTGTTTCAATATGGCGATCAACAAAAAATGGCCGCTGTATCTTTCTACAAAAAATACCATTCTGAAAAAATATGATGGGCGCTTCAAAGATATTTTCCAGGAAATATTTGAAAATGAATTCCAGGGAAAATTCAAGGAATTAGGAATCACTTACGAGCATAGGCTTATAGATGACATGGTAGCAAGTGCTCTTAAATGGCATGGTAATTTTATCTGGGCTTGCAAAAATTATGATGGGGATGTGCAAAGTGATACGGTGGCACAAGGGTTTGGCTCACTCGGTCTTATGACTTCTGTGCTTATCACTCCTGATGGAAAAATAATGGAAGCCGAAGCAGCACACGGAACTGTTACGCGTCATTACAGGGAACATACAAAAGGAAATCCCACATCTACGAATCCTATTGCTTCTATTTTTGCATGGACCAGGGGACTTGCTTTTCGGGGCAAATTAGATGGGAATCAGGAGCTAATTGATTTTGCGCATACATTGGAGCAGGTTTGTATATCAACTGTAGAAAGTGGGATGATGACCAAAGACCTTGCTGTGTGTATTAGTGGAAATAAAGTTTCACTGGGAAAAGATTATATGAATACAGAAGATTTCCTTGATGCAATAAGCAAAAATTTAGAAGCTAAATTTTAAATTGATAGCAGAAATGAAATTTTGGGAATAAAATTTGCTGCTTAAGACAGATTCGTAATTGTTTGGTTTTAAAAAACATAATAATTCAGTAATAGTAAAAGGGAAG
>JBDTXP010000042.1:0-15184 GCA_040006135.1 Ginsengibacter sp.
TGGCTCACTGGATCTCGTGGCGTAAACCAAGGACTCTTCAATTTTTGGAGAAAAAAATAAATGTATCGCTATGGCGAAAAACTATAAATAAATTTACTCCCAGAAAATATTACACTAAAAAAGATATCTCTCCCTATTTCTGGCCCAACGGAGCAAAGCCGGTCTCAAAAGAATGGAAAGATCTGGCAGCAAACCATTTTAAAGATTATAGGCTTAAAATCAGTGGCCTGGTGGAAAATCCGGTTGAACTTTCATTAGATGATTTGAAAAAAATGGAAAAAGAAGAAAGTATTAATATGCACAGCTGCATTCAAGGCTGGACGGGGATTGCGGAATGGGGCGGTGTACCCTTTAGCAAAATTGTTGATTTGGTAAAACCTAAGCCTGAAGCGACTACAGTAGTATTTTATTCGTTCGGCGAAGGTTTATATGGTGGAATTTATTATGATACGGAATCATTGGATAACTGCCTTAAACCTAAATCTCTTTTAGCCTGGGAAATGAATTATGAAACATTACCCTTAGAGTACGGAGCACCACTCAGATTGCGCGTTGAAAATCAATTGGGATATAAAATGGTTAAGTGGATTAGTGCGATTGAGTTTGTTGAAACTTATAAAACTATAGGAAAAGGTTTTGGTGGTAAAAATGAAGATGATGAATATTTCGGCTTACTGGCAAATACTTAGTTTGGTATTCTCGTACAGTAGCATTGTATCATACCGTAAATTGTATACTATTTTAAAAGTGTAAATATTTCAAGAGTATGTAGCAGCTCTCTTAAAAAATTATCTGAGCCACACATTGAGAAAATTTACTATAAAAAGACTTATTAACAGTAGAAGGTAATATTAATTCCGATTATTAAATGTAAATTTATGCGGATTTGTCAAAGATTTCATTTTACTACTGAAACTTTCTCCTTAAAAATCTTTGGTGTTCTCAATAATTAACGCCGCCCAACCATATATAATGTCAACTAACGAATTACCATACATTAAAGAGTTGCCCTACATTATTGCTATTGGCGCGTCCGCCGGTGGATTGGAGGAGATCAACTCCTTTTTTGATCATACTCCTATGGATGGAGTTTCCTATGTAATTATACAGCACTTATCGCCCGACTTTAAAAGCAGGATGGCTGAATTACTTGCAAGGCATAGTAAATTGGTGGTCATCGAAGCAAAGGATGAAATGATTGTAAAAGCCAACCAGGTATATCTTATTCCCAACACTAAGTTTATGACCATTAATAATGGGAAGTTATACTTATCAGATAAGATAAAGGATCGTGGCCCGAATCTTACGATTAACCGGTTTTTTAATTCCCTTGCAGCAGATTGTGGTAAAAAAGCAATCGGGATCATACTTTCCGGCCTGGGCTCTGATGGCACGGAAGGAATAAAGTCTATTAAAGATGCTGGTGGAATGGTAATAGCACGCACTCCTGAAACAACGGAATTTAATAGTATGCCGTCCAATGCCATTGCTACCGGCCTGGTAGATTTTGTGGTGGAGCCTTCAGCAATGCCTGATATTATTGAAAATTATGTAAAGAATTCCGGGGATTTATTAATAAGCGATGGGAATGAAGAAAAGAATATCAAATCAATTCTTGACCTGATAAAAGAACAATTGCCACTTGATTTTTCTGATTACAAACAAACTACAATACTTAGAAGAATTAAAAGAAGGGCGGCTGATAATAATTTTATCCTGCTGGAAGATTATTATAATTTTTTAAAAGAAACTCCCTTAGAATTAGAGGCCCTTGCCAAAGATTTCCTGATCAGCGTTACTTCATTTTTCAGGGACAAGGAAGCATTTAAATATATTGAAGAAAAAGTACTTCCTGATATTTTAGAGAACCTTTCGCCCAATGAAGAATTGAAAATGTGGGTAGCAGGTTGCGCCACAGGAGAAGAAGCCTTCTCTCTTGCCATACTTATAAAAGAGCAATTAACCGGCAAGCACATAGATACCGTAGCAAAAATATTTGCAACCGATATTGATACAGTAGCACTTATACATGCCCGTAATGGAATTTTCAAGACGGATATTTCGAAACAGGTATCTGCTGAAAGACTCGAAAAGTTTTTTACCAAAGAAAATAAAAATTATAAAGTAAACGCTGATATAAGGAGTATGGTGATTTTTGCGCAGCATGATCTTGTTAAGAATCCTCCTTATTGCAATATGCATTTTATTAGTTGCCGCAATCTTCTTATTTATATGATGCCGGCTTTGCAGAAAAGAATCTTTTCAATGCTGTTGTTTGGGCTTAAAAAGGATGGGTATTTATTTTTAGGCGCAAGTGAGAATCCTGTTTCAATAATTAAAAATCTGGAAATCGTAAATAAAAAATGGAAGATCTATAAGAACCTGGAAACAAAACGGGCGATAAGCTTCGATACTTTTTCGTTGCCCCAGATGGCTAATATAAAAGAAAAAAGATCCTTTGATACACAGAAGAAAAGTATACTAAACACAAAAGATAGCCTGGCAGAGGCGGTAAATTTAAATCTCATTGAAGATTTGAATTCCCTGGTTATTTGCATAGATCAAAACAATAATGTTATAAAAACATATGGTGATACCACAAAATATCTTCTTCAAAAGAATTTTAATTTAAATCTTACCGAACTCCTTCCGGAAAATCTGGCCTTAGCATTTAATGCAATGAAAGTGGAAGCCTTAAAGAAAAATAAAAAATCTACAGTAAGTGGTATAAAAATAAAGCGCGGGGGGGGGGTGATATCTATAAGCCTTTCAGTAAGCCCTTTGAATATTACAACCGTAGAGCAAGAATTGCTGATGGTATTTTTTAGCGAGGAAAAAAGAGTAATTAGTGAAAAGGATGACACAACAGTATTTAATGATAAATTATTTCTTGACAAGTACACGCAGGATATTCAAAATGAAGTAAAGGAAGTGAAAGCCAGGCTTGAAAATGCGTATGAACAGTTGGATCGTTCCAATGATAATATGCAATCTTTTAATGAAGAATTGCTTTCTGCAAATGAAGAAATGCAAAGTACTAATGAAGAAATGCAATCCGTAAACGAAGAGTTGCATACGGTGAATACCGATTATCAGTTAAAGAACAAGGAACTACAGGAAATTAATGATGACCTTAATAATTACTTCAGAAGCAATATCAACGGACAGTTATTTGTTGACAATGATTTGAAATTGATGAAATTTTCTCCCGGTACTGTATCACAGATAAACCTCGTAGAATCAGATGTCGGCAGGCCCCTTAGCAATATCTCTACCAATATAAAACTGGAAACTTTTACAGAAGATATAAAAAAGGTAATTGCAAACGGAAGCATTATTACCAAAGAAATAGAAACCAACAATGGCCAATGGTACCAGGTAATGACGATGCCCTATATAAGGCAGTCAAATAATATGCGGACCGGCGCTATTCTAACTTTTAATAATATTACAGAATTAAAAAAAGCACAAAACGAACTTGATGAAAAGAATATAAGCCTGCAACGGATCAATGATGACCTTGATAATTTTGTACATGTTGCTTCTCACGATCTTATAACTCCGCTGGCGAGTATAGAAATAAGTATTGAACTTATGAACCATATAAAAGTATCCGGTGGAGATCTGAATAAAATCATCAACACGATTAACGTTTCTGTAAAAAAATTCCGTTCCCTTATTACAGACATGTCAAGCATTGGAAAAATTGAGAATGAAAAAATGGAAATGGTTGACCTGGCTGAGATCATTGATAATGTAGAATGGAGCCTTGAAGATAAAATTAAAAATAGCCGCGCCGTTATAGCCCGCGAACTTGAAATTGACCAGATATTTTTTTCCAAAAAGAACCTGCGAAGTATCGTATACAATCTTATTTCGAATGCTATTAAATTTAGAGGCGATAAACCACCTGTGATAAATATTCGTTGCTCAAAAGAAGGAGATAATGTAATCTTATCAGTACAGGATAATGGAATCGGCTTGTCAAAAGCTGACCTTAATAGAATTTTCGACCTCTATGGGAGGCTGCATCATGAAATTGAAGGCAATGGAATTGGATTATTTCTTGCAAAAAAAATAGTTGACTCCAGCGGAGGAAATATTACCGTTGAAAGCACTGAAGGACATGGTGCGAAGTTTAATATCTATTTTAAAACTAAGCCGAAACATGCAGCAGTGGTACTTGCTTAAATTGTTCCTGTGATTTCGGTTAACGAGAATCCCGATTGAGGCAGCCCTTTACAAAGACACTTTATTAATAAATGGAAAAATGAAGCAAACGAGCATACCGAAGCCAAATCATTTTGGAACGACTTCTTCAACTTGTTCGGTATTTCGCGCAGAAGGGTCTCTATACTGGCGCAGGTATTCAGCAAGGCACGGAGATCCGCACCAAATGGAATAATAATTAAAAGGTTTACTGATTTGTCCGTCCGGGATAAATCTTCAATGCTGCTTCCAGGCAATCCATTGCACCATTTATATCTTTTGTATTGAGTACGTACGCGAGGCGGACTTCCTTTTTCCCCAAACCTGGTGTACTATAGAACCCACTTGCAGGTGCCAGCATTACAGTTGATCCATTTAATTCAAAAGATTCTAAAAGCCATTGACAAAAACGGTCTCCATCATCTACCGGTAAGGAAGCCATAGCATAAAATGCTCCACCCGGATTCGGACAAAAAACTCCCGGAATATTATTCAATCTTTTAACCAAAGTATCTCTTCTCAATAAATATTCAGCCTTTGGTTTTTCAAAATAATCCGAAGGAAGATCCACTGCAGCTTCGCCCAATATTTGACCAAATTCAGGAGGGCTCAATCTTGCCTGGGCAAATTTCATCACGGTATTAATTACATTTTTATTTTTAGTAACTAATGCCCCAATGCGTGCACCACAAGCACTGTAGCGCTTGCTGATCGTATCCATCAATATCACATTTTGTTCTGCTCCTTTCAATTCCATGGCACTGATATGCTTTCCTTCATAACAAAATTCACGGTAGGCCTCATCAGAGAATAAATACAAATTATGCTTTTGAATTATTTTATTAAGCACGTCCATTTCAGCTTCATTATAAAGATAGCCGGTAGGATTGTTAGGATTACAAATAATAATCGCCTTGGTTTTAGAAGTAATTGCCTTCTCAAAATCTTCAATCGGTGGTAATGCAAATCCATTTGTAATATGCGACGTAATTGGTTTAATAATAACTCCGGATTCCACTGCAAATCCATTATAATTCGCATAAAATGGTTCAGGAATAATCACTTCATCACCCGGATCGAGACAACTCATAAAGCCGAATAATATCGCTTCGCTTCCACCTGTCGTAACAATAATTTCCTCTTTAGTTACCTTAATATTTACTGTATGATAATACTCAACTAATTTTTTCCTATAGCTTTCATTACCTGCGCTATGACTATATTCCAATACTTTAAAAGTAGAATTTCTTACGGCAGCAAGTGCTGAAGGTGGAGTTTCAATATCCGGTTGACCAATATTCAGGTGAAAAATTTTTATACCTCTGGCTTTTGCTTTTTCCGCAAAAGGAACTAATTTCCTGATCGGCGAGGCCGGCATTTGTTGGCCGCGATTACTTATTGTTAACATGGCACAAAGTTATGGAAATCGCATTTCTAAGCTGAGCAGAAATAATTGATAGATGCAATATGAACACAAAAAAAACGGCTGAAAGCCGCTATTTTGTAGCACGTACGGGATTCGAACCCGTGATTCCTCCGTGAAAGGGAGGCGTCTTAACCCCTTGACCAACGCGCCGTTCCTTGAAAAGGACGGCAAAGATAGCCTCCACCACATTTGTTGCCAAATAATTTTGCTTTATTAAGGAGTAAATTTTTTTTTTCTTAATTAGGGAAAATAAAAGTTTACGATTTGGTAAAAAATATTAATAATTAAAAAATTAATAATTAAAACTTAGGGCAAGGAATGCCTTTATAACCTGAAGGCCGCTTTATATAAATTAAAGAAATCTCCATACCACCCCTGCTTTGAGAAGCAGATTTAAGGCTGGAAGTATTAATATCATAGGTTGCCCCTATTCTAATTCCGGCAAATTCTAACCCTATATAGGGAATTATTGCATCTTTAAACCGGTACCAGGAGCCAATATAAACATTGGAAGGATTCTCACTTTGAGCATCCAGCGTGGCGGCCAGTGCGCCCCCAATGACTGTTTCTGAGGCTTTATTTTGAACCTGGTAAATACCGCTGGTATGTAAAGTTATTATATCTGACAATGGAAAATAGCCCCCTGCGCTTATTGTAGTTCGTGGAGATACATTCCAGGAACCTCCTTTAAAACTTTCACGCGGCCTGTTGATGTGATACATTGATGCTCCTATGTAAAAATTATTCTGATCATTTGTAGATGATGTATATAAAAGACCGGCATTTAAATCGAGGTATTTGATATTTAGATTATCGTTCTGATAAACTTCCTGCGTAACACCTGTAAATCCAAATGGTGTAAGCATATCTTCATAATTCAACTTAGTTATATCCAATCGCTTCTGCCCATAAGTTCCCTGGAAACCAACTCCTATTTGCTGGAAGCCATTCTCATCAAGAGCTTTGTGATAGGACGATGAGATTCCTAAATAATTATTAGTTAGTACATTCCCTCCAGCCTGGTCTTTAAGTGCTAAGATTCCTAATCCCCAGGTATCATAATCAGGAAGTTTGTTTTTTAATAAATGAAAATCAACGCTAAGTGTGGAAGTAGTATAAACATTATTAAAAGCAGGCCATTGATTCCTATAATTACCTGAAACCCGTAAAGTACCATCAAACTTACCGGTAAGGGCTGGGTTAAGTGTCAAGGGTGACGAAAAGAATTGACTGAAATGTGGATCCTGGGCCTTTAGGGCATAAGTCGAAATGAAAAGAAACCAAATAGCAGCCAGTAAATTTTTCATTGGTACACAATTAAAACCAGTATTAAAGATACGAGGTATTTTATTTTTAAAAAGCAGTTTTACATTAAAAATTATCGAGAATTATGGGAAATACCGAGTTTTACATTTGCACTTTTACACCAAATGCAAGGTCACCTGCATCACCCAAGCCAGGAACAATATATCCTTTGGCTGTGAGTTCATCATCTATATCCCCACACCAAATGGTGGCTTTAGGCTCTTCGCGCAATACGTATTCTATACCCACAGTACATGCAAGCGCACATACAATATGTATTTCAGATGGATTCCCTTCCCCCCGTATAAACTGTATTGTTTTTACAAGAGAGGCCCCTGTTGCTAACATAGGATCTGAAATTATTACAACCCTGTTTTCCATCTGTGGGCAACTTATGTAATCAAGGCTTATTTCAAATGTGCCATCAGCATTATGTTTTCTATAAGCACTAATGAAAGCATTGTCTGCCTTATCAAAATATCTTAGTAATCCGTTATGCATTGCCAGTCCTGCACGTAATATGGTAGCAAGTACGGGTTGACTCTTTAATACTTTACAATTCGAAATCCCAAGCGGTGTCGTGATTTCCTCCTCAACATAATCCAACTTTTTACTAATCTCATAAGCGCACACTTCTGCTATTTTTTCAAGATTAGTCCTGAAACGAAACCTGTCTGTCTGCACCTCTACATCACGCAATTCGCTCAGCCAGTTACTTACCAGTGAATGCTCATCACTAAGGTTAATTACCATTTTTTGAAATTTATGCAGATTTGCAGTGACTTTGCTGTAAGCAGAATGTTTTAAATTTGAACAAATCTAAAACGGATAACTGTTGCTTCCAAATTAAATCTTTAAGCCCTCTTACATATTATGATTTACAAATCTATTGGATTAATGAGCGGGAGTTCGCTTGATGGATTAGATATCTGCTTTGCTGAATTCCAGGAAATTTCAGGAAAGTGGACTTTTGAAATATTATGTACAGATTGCATCAGCTACTCTGTGGATTTATATAGAAAATTGCTGTTGGCCAGAACTCTTTCAGCTAAAGATTATCTTCTCTTAGACACTCAATATGGTAAATATTTAGGTATGGCTGTAAACAATTTCATTGACGCTTACAAGCTTCATCACCAGGTAGCACTCGTATCGTCTCATGGTCACACAACTTTTCATTATCCTGAAAGCGCCATGACGCATCAATTGGGAAATGGTGCTGCTATCGCGGCTGAGACAGGGCTGCCGGTAGTAAGTGACCTTCGTTCATTGGATATTGCTTTTGGTGGGCAGGGTGCACCTATTGTTCCTTTGGGTGAAACATTATTGTTTCCCTCGACCAATTTTTTTCTTAACCTGGGAGGTATTGCAAATATATCTGTACATAATCCCAAAGAAGTGTTGGCTTTTGATGTCTGCCCTGCAAACCGAATCTTAAATTTATTAGCCATACAAATCAATAAAGAATATGATGAAAATGGAATAACTGCTTCCTCAGGAAAAATTCATGAACCATTATTACAAAAATTAAATAACCAGGAATATTATAAAAAAGTTGCTCCCAAGTCATTGAGCAATGAGTTTGGTACTGAATATATTTATCCGATTATAACTTCTTTTAATCTACCAGTTGCAGATGCATTAGGAACCTACGTGGAGCATATCGCGCTACAAATAAAAAAAAGTTTGGAGCCATACGTCGCTAAAGAAAATTCAAAGCTTATGATAACAGGTGGAGGCGCTTTCAATAAGTTTTTGGTTGATAGAATATCATTTCACTTAAACGAACTTTCAATTGAAACATATGTTCCTGAAAAAGAATTGGTTAATTATAAAGAAGCGCTGATTATGGCGCTTTTGGGTATTTTAAGATGGCGTGAGCAACCAACAGTACTAGCCTCTGTAACTGGTGCCCAAAAAAACAGTATTGGTGGAGCATTATGGCTGGGCACTGATGCATGATTTTACATTTACTGCTATATTTACATCTTAAAAAAATAAATGAAAACAGTAATCACACTCTTTATATTATTTGCTTTCTGGGGATGCAACTCCCCTTCTCAAAATGCAGTTTCAGAAAAAGAAAATTATGAAGCGCAAAAGGCTGCACTTCAAAAGAAAGAACAAAAGGATCCTGCCTTATTCTTAAAAGTAATTGGGCATGATAAAAAAAATCTGCTGGGACAAACAGTGGTGAAAGGAAGTATTCACAGCAGCGCAACTATAGCTGTATTTAAAGATGTAGATATTAAATTATCATTTTATAGTAAGACAAAGGCTTTATTAGAAACTGATAAAGAAACAATTTTCGAACAGGTATCTCCTGGTCAAACCAAAGATTTTAAAACCAAATACTTTGCGCCAAAAGGCACTGATAGTGTAGCATTGGAAGTATTAGGTGCTAAAGTGGTTGAGTAATTAACATTGTAAATGATTATGAAAAAATCGTAAAAGTAAATTAACCTATACGGCCACCTCATTTTAAAAGTTTATTTAGTCCAAAATAGTACATACTTTTTTTAATGGCATTTTTCAAAAACTCTTTAGTGATGATAGTTACTTTTCTCAACCAGGAATCATGGCCTGTGGTCTGAAATACTGTATCGTGAAATATGAGGTGTTTGCCAGGTTCAGTAAAATAATAATTATAGAAAGATTTCCGTGTTACTTCTGGCGGGCATTGAATAAGGTCATAGCCGTGATATGAAATGGAATTGCAGATGAATATCACTGCCGTATTAAACTTTGGAATGATACTGGCAACTACTTCTGTTCTGTTTGTATTTGAAAATTGAAGGCAACCTCCCCACTCCTTTTCCCAATTTTCATTTAGAAAAATGATAAGATTAAGTTGCCGTTGCTTTTTGAGAATTGGATGAAGATTATAATCAATATGTGTATCCAGAAAACTATTATTACCTCCCTGATGTAATCCTCTTCCGTACCGGTCATCTAATGTAAAAAGATCTTTTATACCGGTAATCTCTTCAATCTGACGAATGAGTTTAGGAGAATTTAGTTTTTCCTTTAAAAGAGTGAAATCGGGTGTAAGGGAATCAAAATTGGAATGCTCCCCCTTTCTTTCATTTAAACCTTTATAAAACACATCCATATTTTCCATTGCAGGAAAATTGTGTGAAAGTGATAATGCTAATGTTGAATCGAGAAAATTATCAATTACAACATATGGAAACGGATTACCAGAAATGAATTCCTTATGAAGCGTTTCAATGTTATTTATTTCTACCTGCTGAATTTCCTGCATTTATCTTTTGGATCTTGTTATTAATTCCTGACACTGCTAATAATAAAAGGAAAGGCGTAACACTAAAAATAAAGCGATTACTCCATTCGTCGCAAGATAACATTACGGTTACTGTAACCAAAATAATATTAGTGAGCAAAAACCAAACCTGAGGTTTATTTGTCCCAAACAAATTTCTGATATTAAAGAGAATAATAAAGTAGGTGAAATAAAAATAAACAGCCACAATTAAGTTATGTGAAAAAGAATAATATGAGCGCATCACTCCAAAAAATGCTGATAATCTTTTAAAAGCTAACCTGAAAAATAAATCAGGATAATGAGTAATAATGTAAAACAATCCCTGAACTGAATTTTTTTCAACCGGAACAGCAAACTGGTGGGGTATTACAATTGTTGGCACTCCACAAATTATTCTTTCATCAATATAGGGCAATAAAAAATCTAATTCGCCGCCACTTCCAAGTGAGTAGTTCAATAAAAAAAATAGTCCGAATATTCCAATAATACCACTCACTGCAATCACTAAGAAAGCCTTGTTTGGAAAAAACCTAATGATCAAATAAAAATAAGTTGCTGGTATAAAAAAGATACCGGTAGGCCTGGTAAAATAAAGTAATCCGAGGAATAATAAAATGATAGACACACTTTTAAATTTCAACTCTTTAATTGAAAAAAGCACGTAGGTATAAATAATAGAAATGCTAAAAAACAGAGACTCAGTAAATAGGAAAGTATTGAATAAGTGATAATAAAAAAGTGACAAAAAATACAGCGTACATAAAAAAGGAAGCCACTTATAATTAGAAATCTTTTCAACTATTTTATAAAAACAAATTACAGAGATACCATTGAAAATAATTTGAATTAATACGACAAACCAAAATCCAATATGCAGCTTTAAACAAAAAGCAATTAATAAAATCTGTACAGAATAAAAGAGATAATTGTTGGTGGTATATTGTCCTGTAGCAATAAAATGATGGGCCTCATTGATATATTTAGTAGCCTCAAGATCGGTAACAATACCACTTTGATAAATAAAAAAAATCTGCATGCATAACCAAATAATTGCAAGTAGCAAAAATTGGTTTTTCTTTTTTAATATTATATCTGCAGGAAATGAATTCAAAATTTAAATTGCTTAGTTTAAAATAACTGTGTAAATCAAAGGATATTTTTTTAAAGTTTGTATTTTTTAAATTGCTCAAACACAAAATAATCAGATATGTTGTAAAACAAAAAAAGAGAGCCTTTTAAAGCTCTCTTAATTTTATTTTTTTGCGGTTTCATTATTCTTCTTCATCAAAAGCCATGGCCTCCTTACTTGTCATCAGCAATTCATATTCTTCCTTGCTACCCACTACCATGTTATTAAAATCCCTCATACCCGTACCCGCTGGTATCGGATGACCTGTGATTACATTCTCTTTTAATCCAAGCATTGTATCTGTCTTACCCTGGATAGCTGCAGAAGATAATACCTTGGTAGTTTCCTGGAACGAAGCTGCTGAAATCCAGCTTTGAGTACCCAAAGAAGCTTTTGTAATACCAAGCAACAATGGAGATGATGTGGCAGGACTTGCATCACGAAATTCTACAGTCTTCTTATCAGCACGACGAAGAACAGAATTTTCCTCTCTCACTTCACGCAAGGTAACTATCTTACCAGCGCGCATTTTGGTGCTTTCACCTGCATCAGTTACTACCTTCTTATCAAATATCCAATCGTTCTCTACATTAAAGTCATAGCGATCTTCTGAATCGCCTTCAAGAAATTTGGTATCACCGGCATCCTCAATAGTAACCTTACGCATCATTTGCCTAACTATTACTTCAATGTGCTTGTCATTAATTTTTACACCCTGTAGCCTGTATACTTCCTGAATTTCGTTTACTACATATTCCTGTACGGCATGTGGACCACGAATCTGAAGGATATCAGCCGGAGCAATCTGCCCATCAGAAAGTGCAATACCTGCTTTCACAAAGTCACCATCCTGTGCAAGTATCTGGCGGGTAAGCGGAACAAGATATTTTTTAATTACACCATCCCTAGCTTCTACTATTATTTCACGGTTACCTCTTTTGATATTACCAAAAGAAACCACACCATCAATCTCTGAAACAACCGCAGGGTTACCCGGATTTCTTGCTTCAAATAATTCTGTTACTCTTGGTAAACCACCAGTTATATCACGCAATTTACCCAAAACTCTCGGAATCTTCACAACCACCTGGCCTGCTCTAACAGCTTCACCTTCTTCAATAGTAACATGTGAACCAGCCGGAAGGTTATAACCTTTTGTTTCCTTTTTACCTTCAATGATCAATGAAGGAATCCTGGCTTTATCTTTAGTTTCAATAACCACTTTCTCACGATGGCCTGTTTGCTCATCCGCTTCCTCACGATAAGTAACGCCGTCTATAATGTTTTCAAATTTTAATGTACCATCAATTTCAGAAACAATTACATTATTGAATGGATCCCATGTGCAAAGAACATCTCCTTTTACTACCTTTTGACCATCTTTTACATTAAGTGTAGAACCATAAGGAACGTTATTTGTGATCAATAAACGATCATTTTTAACATCCATGATCCTTACTTCACCTGTACGGCCAATTACCACTTTTATCTTATCGCCAGCGTTGTTAACTGCATCTACTGTTCTTAATCCATCAAATTGAATAGTACCATCAAAACGAGCTGTAAGTGTTGATTCTACAGATGCAGAACCTGCTACACCACCTACGTGGAATGTACGTAAAGTAAGCTGTGTACCCGGCTCACCGATTGACTGAGCTGCAATGATACCAACGGCATCACCTTTCTGAGCAATATAGCCAGATGCTAAATTTTTTCCATAACACTTTACACACACACCACGATGACTTTCGCATGTTAATACGGATCGAATTTCAACATTTTCTATACCTGCTTCATTTATTGCAGAACCTATATCTTCAGTAATGTGTCCCCCTGCTGGTACTATTAATTCTTCAGTAACCGGGTTATACACATCGTGTAGAGAAGTACGACCCAAGATGCGATCATACAAAGGTTCAATAATATCTTCATTATCTTTTAATGCAGAAGTAGCAATACCCCTCAAGGTTCCGCAATCTTCATCATTGATAACAACATCCTGTGCAACGTCAACAAGACGTCTTGTAAGGTAACCGGCATCTGCTGTCTTTAACGCAGTATCTGCAAGTCCTTTACGCGCACCATGCGTAGAGATAAAATATTCCAATACATTCAACCCATCTTTAAAGTTGGAAAGAATCGGGTTTTCAATAATTTCACTGCCACTGCTGCCTGACTTACGTGGCTTAGCCATCAATCCCCTGATACCGGCAAGCTGTTTAATCTGTTGTTTGGAACCTCTGGCACCAGAATCAAGCATCATGTAAACAGAATTAAATCCTTGCTTGTCTGCTGCCAATTCCTGTATAAGTGTTTCTGTAAGTTTTGTATCTACTCTACTCCAGATATCAATGATACCATTATATCTTTCATTGTTAGTAATAAGACCTGCATTATAATTGTCCCAAACTTCATCAACCTCGCCTGCTGCATTGTCAAGCATTACCTGCTTGGTTTCAGGAATGATCAGGTCATTTATATTAAATGATAATCCTCCGCGGAAGGCCATACGGAAACCTAATTGTTTAATATCATCCAGGAACCTGGCTGTCGCAGGAATGTTAGTCCATTTAATAATATCACCAATTATTTCCCGAAGTGCTTTCTTAGTTAATAGTGCATTAACAAATCCCACACCTTTGGGAACGTGCTGATTAAAAATTACACGTCCAACAGTAGTGTCAAGCAATTTCAGTGTTATAGAACCATCATCATTGCGCACATTAACCCTTACTTTGATAGTAGCATGCAGGTCAATTGTTTTTTCATTATATGCTATGATAACTTCTTCAGGCGAATAGAAAGATTTTCCTTCACCTTTCACTTTTTCCTCAGGAGTAGATTTTTTCGCTTTTGTAATATAATATAAGCCCAAAACCATATCCTGCGATGGAAGTGTGATTGGCGTACCATTCTGAGGATTCAAAATGTTATGGGAAGAAAGCATCAGCATTTGAGCTTCCAAAATAGCAGCATTGCTCAAAGGAACGTGAACCGCCATCTGGTCTCCATCAAAATCCGCGTTAAATGCCGTAGTTACCAAAGGATGCAATTGAATCGCTTTTCCCTCAATCAATTTTGGTTGAAATGCCTGGATTGAAAGACGGTGAAGCGTTGGAGCTCTGTTCAACATTACAGGATGTCCTTTCAAAATATTTTCAAGAATATCCCAAATAATAGCTTCCTTCTTATCAACTAATTTTCTGGCACTCTTTACAGTCTTTACTATTCCTCTTTCAATTAATTTACGAATGATAAATGGCTTAAATAATTCTGCAGCCATGTCTTTAGGAAGACCACATTCGTGCATCTTTAATTCTGGTCCAACCACAATTACAGAACGACCTGAATAGTCAACCCTTTTACCCAATAAGTTTTGACGGAAACGACCTTGTTTACCTTTAAGTACATCACTTAAAGATTTCAAAGCACGTCCACCTTCAGCTTTTACAGCATTTGACTTACGGGAGTTATCAAATAATGAATCAATAGCTTCCTGGAGCATACGTTTCTCATTTCTGAGAATCACTTCAGGTGCTTTAATTTCTAATAATCTTTTCAAACGGTTATTACGAATAATAACACGACGATATAAATCGTTCAAATCCGATGATGCAAAACGGCCACCATCCAATGGAACCAATGGACGCAATTCCGGTGGAATAACAGGAATATATTGCATTACCATCCATTCAGGGCGATTATTGATGCGCGTATTGGCATCACGGAAACCTTCAACAACACTCAATCTTTTTAAAGCATCAGCTTTTCTTTGTTGGGAAGTTTCATTAGCTGCCGAATTACGAAGATCAAAAGAAAGCTGATCAAG